>NZ_JAQQPT010000009.1:0-236679 GCF_036688725.1 Pseudomonas lactucae
TCTGTTTCATCATCGAAAAACTCGGCGACTGGTGTCTGGAGATTTTGCCAAATCAGGAAGTCTTTTTCAGAGTTTCCTTAGGCTGGCATGCTCTTTCTGTTTCGCCAATGTATATTTGAACAATGGCCGCAGCCGGACTGCGATGCGGCCCCAAGACTCACAACCCATCATGACCGAACGGCCTGCTATGGTTTTACACGAGCGCGCGACGACCCCGATCAACTACTCCGAATTTATTTCTGCTGCGTTATTCAGGCATCAGCTGCTGACGACAATCTAGGACCAATTTTGCGCCGCCTAACGTGCTGGTATCAACATCCAACTTGAATCCATGCAAATTGATGATCGCCGCCACGATTGATAGACCCAATCCGAACCCGCCTTTCTGATCACTGTCATCCAGCCGATAAAAACGCTGGAACACTGCAGCTCGCTCCGACTCAGGTATGCCTGGGCCGGAATCGTGCACTTCGATGCGAGTGCTGCCGGCATTATTGAATCCGCACACCATCACTTCGCCACCCGGTGGGCTGAACTTGATCGAGTTACTCAGCAGGTTAGCTAACGCCTCGAATAACAACGCGCGATCACCGGTGATCCACGGCAGTGATTCGTCTACCTCCAGCACCAGATCCAGTTCGCGTTCATCAGCCAAGGGTTGGTAGAAGTCGTGCAGCTCGCGAAGAAATGGCAGCGGATCCATCGCTACAAAGCCGGAACGGCGCTGGTGGTCCTCCAGTTCCGATATGCGCAAAAGGCCGCGAAAGCGCGCCATAAGGGTATCGGTTTCGGCGATAGCATTATCAAGTTGGACCCTGTAGGCTGAGTCTTCATCAGCCTCCTGCCTGATGCGATAAAGATGCGCGCGCAGGCGCGTCAGAGGTGTGCGCAAGTCATGGGCGATGCTGTCGCATACCCCCTTGACTTCGGTCATCAATTTTTCGATGCGGTCGAGCATGGCATTGACAATGGCGGCGAGCATGTCCAATTCATCGCGCCGATTGGACAGTGGCAGTCGGTGGGTAAGGTCTCCCGCTACGATGGTTTCGGCACTGGCTTGGATTTCGCGAATCCGACGCAATGGACGTCTACGTAATAAATGCCATCCTACAGCACCAGGGATGATCGTTAGTGATAGCGCCCATAACAGTGCTTGCCAGATGATTCGTGTTACGCCGAACAACGAGCCGTTGACACGCACCAGAACCAGCCAACGGCCGTCGTCATTCCGAGTGGCCACTGCGTCGCAGCGTTTCTTCGGTAGTTGAGGATCGAAGGAATAAACGCAGTTGCTCAACGTGTGAATTTTGCCATCCAACGGCAGGTCAGGCGGAATTGAATGGATTGGTCCGCTCAATGGATGCAATTGCGCGTCGAACAGGCCAAAGGCATCCACACCCACGCCCCTCATATCGAGCGTCATACTGGTGGTCAACGCCTCTACCAACTCGTCACCGCCGAAACGCTGGAACATATGCTGGCGTTGTAACAGGGAATTGCGCGAAAGATCGCTCAGATAAACCGATACTTCGTAATACAGGACTCCCATCAAGATGCAACTCCAGGTCACGAATAACGAACTGTATAGTGCTAGCAAGCGGCTGCTGGAGGAGCGCCAGCCTTTAGAGGGGTTCAGCAATGACATAGCCGGAGCCTCGTACGGTACGTATCAGTGGTGTGAGACCTGGTGGGTCGATTTTTTTGCGCAGGCGACCAATGTGCACATCTATCAGATTGGTGCCCGGGTCGAAGTGATAGCCCCAAACCTCCTCGAAAATCATCATGCGCGTCAGGACCTGTCCGGAGTTGCGCATTAAAAACTCCAGCAGTTTATATTCAGCGGGCAGTAAGCTTATCGATTGGTCGCCGCGGCGGCCTTCGCGACTGATCAGGTCAAGTTCCAGATCGGCGACGCGAAGGGTGGTTTCGAATCTGTGAGCCGTAATCTTGCGACGCAGCAGCACTTCGACACGGGCAGCCATTTCATCGGACGCGAAAGGCTTGGTGAGGTAGTCATCACCACCAGCACGCAGGCCGCGTACGCGTTCGTCCACATCGGAAAGAGCGCTGATCATCAGAATCGGCGTAGACACGCCAATGGTGCGCAAGGTGGTCACGATGGCCAGGCCATCGAGTTCCGGTAGCATCCGGTCGAGGGTGATCAGGTCGTAATCACCACTCACGGCACGAACTAAACCTTCACGGCCGTTGCTCACCCAATCTACATCCAGTCCATGGCTGCTCAGCTCGGCGACAATCTCGCGAGCTGTTACCGCGTCATCCTCGATGGTCAAAATACGGATCATAAGATTACCTCGTTGACATGGTATATCGTTCATACGTAAAGTTTTTGCTTGGCTTTTGTAACCGTTTCTGTGGCACATTGTTCTAACGCCATCACCTACACCAGCCTGTGTGGCCTTCGTGAACATTCTTCTGCGCACACACGATTGACCATTTTTGTGGTGAAGGAGCCGCTTAAATCCGCCGAATGAAAATCCACTTGGTGCACAAGTCGATGGTCAAAATGGGGGTGCGCCTTAACTATTTCGGCACCATTGTCCAAGACCAATAGCTTTGAGCGTAATGTGCCCCAAAGCCTCGTCCGTTTTGGCTGAGTCGTATGCTGGTTTCCTCCACGTACTTCCGCCAGTGGCCAATTCAGTTAAGGTGATCACTTATCCGGCTGGCTACCCGCCAGAGCTTGGAACTCTCCCGTATCCTGACCGAAGTAATACACTTAGAATGTCGCCCGCCCCCGACGTCCAATTATCTATGCTGCTTTCCACGACCTTGACGGCTGGCGTGCCGGTTGAACAGCTCCCGGCCGGTGAAAGGGTCTCGTGATGCACCTAAGTCTTCTCATCAGATAGGAAATCTTGCTTCGATAAGCGCCACAATTGGGTTTCTAAGCTTTTGAGCAACAGTTGCTTTATCTCCTTCCTCTTTTCGCAAAAATGTCCATTTGTATAAATGGTTACACTATAACATATTATTTATTGCCTTTTGTGTTGATCGCTGTGCAGGGTTGACGAGATGCTCGAGGGAATGTCATGAGGTCAGCACGGTTGGTGGGAGAGAGGCCGTTGAGGCCATCGGCTTCGACGCTTGCTACTTCGCCCGACTACGGCACTGTGCAGCAAAGGAGCAATAGGCGCTCCTGCCTCGGGTATGTGACGCAAAGCGATCCTCAGGGTAAGGGTGTGCATTTCTAGGTCTCGGGATATAGAGATCGGCAAGGCGCCCATAACGTGACCATTGAAGCCGATTAGGCTGGCTAAGACGTTTGAGGGCTTGCCGCCATAGACGGCACACCGCCGAACGAAAATCGCCAAGACGTATCAGGTTCCCCGGTACCGCGTGGTAATTGAAGTAACCGCCACCACACGTTTGAGCCATTGCCTTGAACCCGGACAAGGTCATGACGCCGGCAACTCAACTCCTCACGGATAGCAAGAAGCGTCGCACGCATACGCTTTTTGACAGTCAGTCACAGTACTTGGAAGTCACCGCGTCGGCTGACACTACAACAGTGGGTGAAACCTAAGAATCAAAAGTCTCCGGTTTTCTCAAACCTCGTTTCCTGCGACTCATCACCGCAAAACGACCAAACTCAATCAGTCGTTTTTTCGAGGCGTTGAGCGATAGACCGAACCTGGCCAACCGTTCCTGCAACTGCACCAGAAACTGCTGAGCCTGCACTTTCGTCCTGAACCCCACCACGCTGTCGTCCGCGTAACGCACGACAATTACATCGCCACGGGCGTGGCGCTGGCGCCATTGCCTTGCCCACAGATCCAGCACGTAGTGAAGATAGATATTTGCCAGCAACGGCGATATCAGGGAGTCCCCTTGGTCGCAGACACCCTACGGCCATCTTCCATAACACCCGCCTGAAGCCATTTGCAGATAAGCCCGAGCAGGCGCCGGTCTGCAATTCGGTGTCCCAGAAACATCAGCATCCATTCATGGTCGATCTCATCAAAGAACGACGTGATATCCGCATCTAACATCCAGTTCACCTTCTGGCCCTTCAGCGCGACCGTCAACGCACCCAGCGCATCGTGCAGGCTACGTCCCGGCCGAAACCCATACGAGAATCCAAGAAAGTCTTCCTAACAGATCGCATTCAGAACGGTAACAACCGTCTGCTGTACGATCTTGTCCTCCCAAGAAGAATACCCAACGGGCGTTGCCTACCATCGGCTTTGGGAATGTAGACGCGCCGCGATGGCGTTGCTCGAAAAGCCCCTCTGCGAAGTCGTCCGTGCAACTCGGTCACACGCTGGAGAAGACCTTCCTCGTATTCCCGCCACGACATGCCGTCCACGCCTACCGCTGCATCGCGGCGCAGGGCATAGAAACTCTGTGCCAATAACTGCGGTGTGATGTGGTGCAGCAAAGCCGTGAACTGCATGCCCTTGTTCCTTCGGGCTGCTTCACGTACACCTTCAAATCCCATCGACGCGCAACTGATCCGGCTCAGTGTCCGGGGCGCGGGAGGCTTGTAGGTGTTTCCCTTGGCTACGTCCCTTTCCTCCACTATCTCCGCAGGGCCAGACCCTTTGTTCGATGGCTTCTCAGGTACTACGGACGTATCCGACTTCTCGGCGGCGTAGACAGCAGGGTTAGGGCTTTTGGCCTTTCCTGCTCCGCCCGGTGCTTGCGCACAGGGCGCCGCTGAGATCTCCCGGTTTCCGTGCGAAGGACTTCCCGACGAGCACAGGGTCTCCGACCGCGCGGGATCAGAGCATGACTGGCGTATAACGCCATGCTCCGTATTGCCTTCTGCTTCGGTTAATAGCATCGGCATCCCGAATTCCTGATTACGCGGCTCAATGGCAGGCCCATCGGTTTCCCCTGTCAACGCTTCACCCTGCACCTCGCGGTGCAGCATTCATGACTCGGGGTCTGGTTGATTCGCCATTTCTTACCAGTATCGAACTTTCATCGACTATCCTGTGCGCCTTTTAACGCAATCACCATGATACAAGCTAGACCGCTAGCCGAAGCAATGACGAAAGCGGCCGGCACCAACACCTCACGATAAAGGCGTAGCTCGTTTGTTAAGACACAAACATCGCTGCATCGCGAACGTCCCCTTGTGGCCGATTCTGTTGAAAAAGTAGGCCATGGTTTCCACGACAGAAAAGTACGCGCTTGAGATTGATATCTTTACTTTGAGTAGAGGATTCCGCGCTCCGATTTCGCATAGCTACGCGCAAAAAAGGCGTTTCCAGCAGTCATGTGAGCAGACTACGTCTGCCGACGCAGCGGGCGAGTGAAATCGATCAGTTGCTTTCCGTATAGGTGGCACCCGGTCTAATCACGCAAGGCGTGTTGGGCGGCAGACGCTTACCTCCATCGGCGCATCCCAACAGTTTCCTCGGTAGCTCAGTGGGCGCAAGAAATATAGGAACTGCGCGACGGCTTGGCATCCCGCGCCACCGCAGCGGACATGACAGGGATACGCGCACGCCTTGAGCACATCGAGCAGCAGATATTGGAAACTCAAGCCCCATGCGCCGCTATGGGCGCTGTCGTTGACGATTATTACCGGTGCCGCCGGCTGGCATCTCCTGCGTCACCGTCCGCTGCACCAAGTTCGCAAAACCCAAACCAGCCCAGAATCCATCGTCGCCGGAGACCTCACCCACCGCCTCCCCCTGTCCAATCGACGCGACGAACTGGACATGCTCGCCGCCATTGTCAATGCGATGCTCGAACGCATCAAAAAACTGATGACCGAGGTCAAGGGGAGCGACAGCATCGCCCATGACCTTCGGATACCGCTAACTCGCCTCCGGGGCGATAAGAGACCAAATGAGCCTTACAAAGGCTATTTTCCTGTTGATCTGCGGGTGGCTGGCGGTCGCCGGCGCCATGTTGTGGGGGGGGGTTGCGCATCAGCCGTCGGCACCATCACCCCCACGTCAAATCCGTCAAGCCGCATAAGGCGACGGCGCACCATGCCTAGCCAGGCATGCAATTGAAGTCCTGCGTCGCCGCGACTTCCTTGCCGTGGCCATCCGTCAAGGTTGCGCGCACGGTGGTGCCCAGGCTGGATTCTTCCAAGGTGTAGTGCTCACCCGCCTTGAAGTGCTTGTACTCGACGCGGCCCTGGCAATCCTGCTGGTTGTCGTCACCGGGTTCCTCCTCAAACAACGTCACGTCCAACCGGTGATCGCCCGGCGGCACTTCAAAGAAGCGCCCGTCATCCACGCGCTTGCCATCCAAGCGTTCGGCCATCAGGTCGTTCGGCGCTTCCTCCTTCAAACCAATCCAGGCTTCGCTCGGGTCCGCCTTGGGAATCGGGCCGGCGCACGCCGACAGCAGCAGCACGGCACCGAGTGCGGGAATCAACAACAAGGGTTTAAGTGACATGGCAGGGCTCCAAAAAGACGATGTGTCCGATGGGCAACAAGCTTGGCGAGCGGTCCTGTGCAGAACAAATGAATACCTATGAAACGATCTTCAGCCTTGACCTAAATGTTCCTTCACCTGGCTGAAAGGTGCGTGTTAGGTGGGTCGATCAAGACTGCCGGAGTTTGCAATCCTGCTCCTTTCGGAGGTTCACGATGCTCGGGCTGGTAAAGACCGCACTGCAAAAGCCCTACACGTTTATCGTGTTGGCCATATTCATCTGCATCATCGGGCCGATGGCGGCCCTGCGAACCCCCACGGATGTTTTTCCCGATATCGGCATCCCGGTGGTCGCCGTGGTGTGGCAGTACAACGGCCTGTCCTCGGATGCCATGGCCGGCCGGGTGATCTATACTTACGAAAGCTCCCTGAGCACCACCGTCAACGACATCGAACACATCGAATCGCAGTCGCTGCCCGGCATGGGCATCGTCAAGATCTTCTTCCAGCCCGGCGTGGACATCCGCACCGCCAACGCCCAAGTGACGGCGGTTTCACAAACCGTCCTCAAGCAAATGCCACCCGGCATCACGCCGCCGCTGATCCTCAACTACAGCGCGTCCACGGTACCGATCCTGCAGATGGCGTTTTCCAGCCCCAGCCTGTCGGAAGCCAAAATCCGCGACCTGGTGCAAAACAACATTCGCCTGCCCCTCAGCGCCCTGCCCGGCCTGGCTATGCCCACCCCCATGGGCGGCAAACAGCGCCAGATCACCCTTGACCTCGATCCCCAGGCGCTGGCCGCCAAAGGCTTGTCGGCACAAGACGTGGGCAATGCCCTGGCGTTGCAGAACCAGATCATCCCGGTGGGCACCGCCAAACTCGGCCCCAACGAATACACGATCCTGCTCAACAACAGCCCCAAGGCCATCGATGAGCTCAACGACCTGCCGATCAAGACCGTCGACGGCGCCCTGATCACCATCGGCGAGGTCGCACACGTGCGCGACGGTTCGCCGCCGCAGACCAACATCGTGCGCGTCGACGGCCATCGCGCGGTGCTGATGCCGGCGTTGAAAAACGGCAGTATTTCCACCCTGTCGATCATCGACGGTATCCGCCAGATGCTACCGCGCATCAACGAAACGTTGCCGCCGTCACTGAAAACCTCGTTGCTGGGCGACGCGTCGGTGTTCGTCAAGCAATCGGTGGGCAGCGTGGCCCAGGAAGGCATCATCGCCGCGCTGCTGACCAGTGCGATGATCCTGCTGTTCCTCGGCAGTTGGCGCTCCACCCTGATCATCGCCGCGTCGATTCCCCTGGCGGTGCTGTCGGCCATTGCACTGCTGGCGGCCACCGGGCAAACCCTCAACGTGATGACGCTCGGTGGGCTGGCTTTGGCCGTGGGGATCCTGGTGGATGACGCCACGGTGACCATCGAAAACATCAACTGGCACCTGGAACAAGGCAAGGCGGTGAAGACCGCGATCCTCGACGGCGCCGCGCAGATCGTCGGCCCGGCGTTCGTCTCGCTGCTGTGCATCTGCATCGTGTTCGTGCCGATGTTCCTCCTGCAAGGCATCGCCGGTTACCTGTTCCGTCCGATGGCGCTGGCGGTGATTTTTGCCATGGCCAGCTCGTTCGTCCTCTCGCGTACCCTGGTGCCGACGCTGGCGATGTTCCTGCTCAAGCCACACCTGCCGGAACAAGGCGCGGGGCATCACCCGGAGGATGAATTCATCAACCACCATGAGGGTGAGCAGCACCGGAAACCGCGCAATGCCGCCCTGCAAGCGGTGCTCAATTTCCAACAGGGCTTCGAGCGGCAGTTCTCGAATATTCGCGATACCTACCACGGCCTGTTGACGTTGGCGCTGGGCGCTCGCAAGCGCTTTATCGTCGGCTTCCTGGCCTGCGTGCTCGCCTCGTTCGTGTTGCTGCCGAGCCTGGGTCAGGATTTTTTTCCGGCCACCGACGCCGGTGCACTGGCCCTTCACGTGCGCTTGCCACTGGGCACACGCATTGAAGAAAGTGCCGCCGCGTTCGACCGTATCGAAGCGCGGATTCGCGAGGTCATACCCGCCGACGAGTTGGACACCATCGTCGACAATATCGGTATCCCGCTCAGCGGCATCGACATGGCCTACAGCAGCAGCGGCACCATCGGCCCGCAGGATGGCGACATCCAGGTCACCCTGAAACAGCACCACGCCCCCACCGCCGACTACGTGAAAAAACTGCGTGAAGCCCTGCCGCAAAGTTTCCCCGGCAGCCACTTCGCGTTCCTGCCCGCCGACATCAGCAGTCAGATCCTCAATTTCGGCGCACCGGCCCCGCTGGACGTGAAGATCTCCGGGCGCAACGACGCCGAAAACCGTGCGTACGCCGTCGAACTTGAACGCCGTCTGCGACACGTACCGGGCATCGCCGACCTGCGCATCCAACAGTCCACTGGCTATCCGTCGCTGCAAGTGAATGTCGACCGCCTGCGGGCAGAGGGCCTGGGCATCACCGAACGCGACGTGACCAACAGCATGGTCGCGTCCCTGGCCGGCAGTTCCCAGGTGGCGCCGATGTTCTGGCTCAACCCGGCTAATGGCCTCTCCTACTCGATCGTCGCCGCCACCCCGCAATACCGCCTCGACAGCCTGCCGTCGCTGGAAGCCTTGCCGGTGACCGGTGCCGATGGCCAATCGCAGATCCTCGGCGGTGTGGCCAGCATCTCTCGGGTACAAAGCCCGGCGGTGGTGACCCACTACAACATCGAACCGACCCTGGACCTCTACGCCAACGTTCAGGGCCGCGACCTCGGCGGCGTGGCCCACGACGTGCAAAAAGTACTGGACGATACCGCATCGATGCGCCCCAAAGGCGCAACGATCAGCCTGCATGGGCAGATCGACGCGCTGCATGAAGCCTTCAATGGCTTGAGCTTCGGCCTGCTCGGCGCCGTGGTGCTGATCTACCTGCTGATCGTGGTCAACTTCCAGTCGTGGGTCGATCCGTTCCTGATCATCACCGCCTTGCCGGCGGCGCTGGCAGGGATCGTATGGATGCTGTTCCTCAGCGGCACCTCGCTGTCGGTGCCCGCCCTGACCGGCGCGATCCTGTGCATGGGCGTGGCCACCGCCAACTCGATCCTGGTGGTGAGCTTTTGCCGCGAACGCCTGGCCGGACATGGCGATGCCTTGAAAGCCACGCTGGAAGCCGGCTACACACGCTTTCGCCCAGTGTGCATGACCGCCCTGGCGATGATCATCGGCATGTTGCCACTGGCCCTTTCCGAGGAGCAAAACGCACCTCTGGGCCGGGCCGTCATCGGTGGTTTGATCTTCGCCACCGTCGCCACTTTGTTATTTGTTCCTGTGGTCTTCAGCCTGGTCCACGGTCGTCAGCCTACTCGAGTTGCTGCAGGAGAAACGCCACATGTCGTCTGATCACAACCCCTCGCGCAAGCGCCTGATGCTCCTCGGTGTAGGTGCCCTGTTGGTCGCAAGCGGGTTTTACACCCGTACAATGCATGAAAAATACGTCACCACCTGGACCGAAACCGCGGCCATCCCCCAAGTGATGGTGTTCCAGCCCATACAGAACGCCGCCGGCGAAACCTTGCGCTTGCCCGCGCATCTGGAAGCCTGGAGCAAGACGCCGATTCATGCAAGGGTCAGCGGTTATTTGAAAGACTGGAAAGTCGACATTGGCACCCAGGTCAAGGCCGGGCAAATCCTCGCCGAGATCGACAGTCCGGACCTCGATCAGCAACTGGCGCAAACCCACGCGCGCATGGTGCAGGAACAGGCCAACGCACGCCTGGCGGAAACCACTGCCACCCGCTGGCAGAACCTACTGGCCAGCCACTCGGTCTCGCGCCAGGAAACCGATGAAAAAACCTCCAACGCCGCAGCCGCCAAAGCCAACGCCGAAGCCGCCGCGGCCGACTTCGCGCGGCTCTCGGCACTGGAAAGCTACAAGACGATTCGTGCGCCGTTCGCCGGCACCATCACCGCGCGCAACACCGATATCGGCCAGTTGATCAAGGCCGATACCGACAGCGATCCGGAGCTGTTCAACATTGCCGACACGCACCAGTTGCGCCTGTACGTGCCGGTGCCGCAGAACTACGCGGCGGTGATCCACCCCGGCCTGGAAGCCGAGCTGACCGTGCCCGAACACCCCGGCGAGCATTTCAAGGCGCGCCTGATCGGCGACTCCACCGCCATCGACCGCCGCTCCGGCACCCTGCTCGCGCAGTTCGTTGTCGACAACCCCAGCGGAGAGTTGCTGCCCGGTGATTACGCCGAAGCCACCCTGCCGATTCCAGCCGACACCCATGGCGTGAGCATCCCGGCCAGCGCCCTGATCTTCCGGGCTCAAGGCACGCAGGTCGCCGTACTGGATGCCAAGAATCACGTGCACCTGCAAGACATCCACATCGGCCTGGATCTGGGCGATCGCCTGGTGATCGACCACGGCCTGAAACCCAGCGACCGCGTGGTCGACAACCCGCCAGACTCCCTGCGCGATGGCGACCCGGTACAACTGGCCAACACCTCCGGAGGTGCCCATGCGCCCAAGGATTAAACCTCTGGCTGCGTTAGTGCTGCTGGCGCTGCAAAGCTGCTCGATGTCGCCTGCGTATAAAGTTCCGCCAGTTGACCTGCCCGCGAACTACCGCGAACAGACCAGCGATGACCCGTGGCACAGCGCACAACCGTCCGACCATCTGGCACCCGAGTGGTCGAAACTCTTCAACGATTCGCGCCTGAATGACCTGCAACAGCAACTGCTCAAAGCCAACCCTGACTTGGCGGCGGCACTGGCGCACTTCGATGCGTCCCAAGCCTATGCCAGTCAGTTACATGCCGGGCTGTTACCGCAGATCACCGTCAGCGCACAGCCTTTGCACCAGCGGCAATCCGACTCGCGGCCGTTGCGGGGGGATACGCAGCCATCGGTATACAACAGCAACACCGCCGGTTTTTCGTTGAGTTACGAGCTGGACCTGTGGGGCAAGATCCGCAACCAGGTGGCGGCCAGGGACGCCCAGGCGCAGGCATCCGGCGACGATCTGGCAGTGGCGCGTTTGAGTCTGCAGCATCAGTTGGCAACCTTGTATGTGCAGCTCAATGGGTTGGATGCGCAGAGCCGGATTCTCAACCAATCACTGGAGGATTTCAGCCAGGCGCTACAACTGACCCGCAGTCGCTATGAGGGCCAGATCGCTTCGGAACTGGATCTCACCCGTGCGCAAAACCAACTGGCCGAAGCCAGCGCGCAATTGGATGGCGTGCGCGGGCAACGCAACCTCACGGAGCATGCCATCGGTGAACTGGTGGGCGTAGCAGCCAGCGATTTCAAGCTGCCACCGAGTCAGCGATTGCTTTCGTTACCGGAAATTCCAGCGCAGTTGCCAAGCCATCTGCTGCAACGTCGACCGGATATTGCGGCGGCGGAACGGCGAGTGTTTGCGGCCAACGCGAACATCGGCGTGGCCAAGGCCGCGTGGTTCCCAGATTTCAGTTTGACCGGCTTGATCGGCGGACAGACGCAGGGGGTTGGCAATCTGCTGTCGGCCGGCAATAGATATTGGGCGCTGGGGCCGCTGATGAACCTACCGATCTTTGATGGCGGTCGGTTGAGCGCCAATGAGCGCCAAGCCAAAGCCGAGTTTGAAGAAGCCTCGGCGCAGTACCGCAACCATGTATGAAAGCCGTGCGCGAGGTGGAAGACAACCTCGCACAGATGCGGAATTTGCAGCAGGAGGCACAGGATGAACAGGCGGCGGCGAATGCGGCGCAGCACACACTGTCTTTGGCGATGAACAGCTATCAGGCGGGCGCGGTGAGTTATCTGGACGTGGTGACCGCGCAAAAAGCTGCGTTGCAAGCGCAGATAACGTTGCAGGCCGTGCAGACAAGGCAATTGCAGGCCAGTGTGGGGTTGGTCACAGCCTTCGGCGGCGGCTGGCAACCTGGCGACTGAGCCTCCGCGCTTAAGCGTAGGAACTGGCCTGACTAGTCATCGCCAGTCGCTGCCAATTCAGCAGCCGAACGTGAGAAATTAGTATTCGTCCGGCCAAGTCACCTATCCAGACCCGCAGTCTGGACATGGGTTGATATCTAGTAGCTGCGCCAAACAGCTCGTTATTTGCATGCGATACAGGTTAGTAAGCGTCTGCCCAACTCACCTTGCGTAAGTCAGGCAGGCACCCACTGATACGGCAGCAGTTGATCAACCTCACTGGCGCGTTGCGTCGGCAAGCGCGTCAGCACATCTTTGAGATAGGCATACGGATCATGCCCATTCATGCATGGCGGCTGGATCAAGCTCATGATTGCAGCTGCCCGCTTACCGCTGCGCAGTGCCCCGGCGAACAGCCAGTTCGAGCGTTCGATAAAGGCCGGCGCGGCCGAAGAGTTTCTCTTGTCGGTACAGCGGCAAATGGTCGGCGAATTTGGCCACCATTACGTGAGCCAGCAGGCCTGCGGTCGGGATGCCTTTGTCGATCACCCCAGCACCGATGCCTGGATAAGCGTTTCGCACTCGCGGCAGACCCATTTCCCACGGATGTGGCGCTCGGCGGTGAGCACGTCCGGTGAGTAGTCGAGCTTTTCGCTGGCATCTTCACCTATGCGTTTGAGGGCGCAGCCGCATTGGCAGTGGCTGTTGTCCGGCTCGTGATGGATCAGCGTGCGTGGATATTGCGCTGGCAGCGGTGCCTGCTTGGGTCGCTGGCGCACTTTGACTTCGACAGCTGCCGGTTGCAGCACCTCAAGCTCCGCTTCGATGGTGGCGATATCGGTGTCGATCAAGTCGTCGAGCAAGCTGGCTTGATCCAGACTTAGCTGCTCGCTGCGCTTGGCAAACTTGAAGCGCTTGAGCAGCGCGATCTCGTGGGCCAGCTTCTCGTTGACCGACTTGTGATGGGTGATTTGCTTGTCCATTGTCTCGACGCACTGGATCAACTGCGCCGCCAAGGCACGCAGTTGTTCAGGGTTTAATTGATCGAGATTGGGATGCGAAGTCATGCCGCCGATTTTGCCTGAGAGGGCTGGTGGCGACGATAGACTGATGGGTCAATTGCGCTGGCAAGCGCGCCATGGCTGGTGTTAAAACATCGAGATGATTCCGCCTGTACCGACGCGCTGCGAAGGTAACCCGAGCACTAAGGCCTGAAGTTGCTCGGCATCCAACTTAACGTCGGAATAGTGCTGCACACCCGGCCAGAAGAAGCGTCCTTGATTCAAACGCCGGGCGGCAAGCCAAATCCCCAAGCCATCATGCACCAGTACTTTCATGCGTTTGGCGCGGCGGTTGGCGAACAGATAAGCACAGTGCGGCTAGGCCACACCGAATACGGTGACCACCCGCGATAACGCGGTTTCGTTACCGGCGCGCATGTCCAAGGGGGGAGGAAGTTGCAAGGGCACAAAGACGGGCAATTGCGTCCGATTAAAAATTGTGGACGCTTTTGCTCTTATAGCTCGTGACCTGTTGGTTTGGTAGATGACTTCGCCAGCCGCTTACGGTTCACCTCATGTATAACTGGTTCGGTTACAGCGATCCGACGATGGAAGAGGCGCTGCACGAACGACGATCTTGCGCCAGTTTTCCGATCTAAATCTGGAGCGAATTTGGGATGAAACCCCCCTTCTGAATTTCCGTCGTTTGCTGGAAAAACAAGAGTTGACCACGGGTATTCTCGACGTGATCAATGGCTATCTGGGCGACCTTGGCTTGTCAGACAAGGCACCATCGTCGATGCCACGCTGACTCATGCGCCCAGGTTGACCAATAACAAGGATGACAAGCGCGACCCGGAAATGTACCAGACCAAGAAGGGCAACCAGTATTACTTCGGCGCCAAAGCGCACATTGGGGTCGACGATGAGTCTGGGATGGTGCACAGCGTGGTGGTCACTGCGGCCAATGTTGCAGACGTCACGCAGGTCGCCAGACTGCTGCATGGTGAGGAAAACGAGGTCTGCGCTGATGCGGGCTATACCGGTGTCGAGAGGCGCGAAGAACATATGGGACGCCAAGTCATCTGGCAGGTTGCAGCACGGCGCAGCACCTACGAAAAACAAGGCAAACGCAGCATATTGTACAAAATGATACGCAAGATCGAGAAAGCCAAGGCTCAGGTTCGCACCAAGGTTGAGCATACATTTCGGGTGATCAAGTGCCAGTTTAATTATACCAAAGTGCGCTTTCGTGGCTTGGTGAAGAAAACTGCTCAAATGGCGACGCTGTTCGCCTTGTCGAACCTAAGGATGGCGCGTCGACATTTGCTCTCCCGCGTAGGGGAGTTGCATCCGTAACGGGGAAAATGGGTGCTACGAGGCGCTCGCAGCAGCCAGAAGCATGAAGTAGTCGCCAGACTTGACCGATTTTGAACGGCTGTCGTTTTTTGAAAACGCCGATGGCTTAGTCGTCGAAAAATAGGCGGCTACTTCAGACCATCCTTAGGCAACAAACATGACAGTTTGCACCAGCAGCAGAACGAGTTTGATTTGAGCTTGGATCAGGCGTTGAGCGATCACTGGAGATATATCGCCAAAGTCAACTACACCACGGCTAAACTGGAACAGTATGGATGGTATACCGGTACCGTGCTTAAGGACGATAGAACTGTCTGGATGAATATCTTCGCTCTGGGGGGAGTCCCATCAACTGAACATAGACAACTATGTTCGTGGCACTTACGAGTGGTGCCAACTGCGATCTACTACTGTACTTGGTGTTAGCGTTTCACGTGCGCGGGATATAAATGAGATTCAAGCGCAAGCCAGAGATTGGCTGATTGTCAATATTAATGAGCCATTACCCGTCCTGCCGTCTGCCAAAACAGGCTTGGTGAGTAATTTCACGAAAGGAATACCCGTCGGCACTTATTGGCTACAGCAATTGACCTATGGTAAATGGAACTTCAGCGGCGCACTCAGATTTGATAGTACCTGGAACGGTGTGTTCCGCTGTGAAGAAGGAACACCTTCGCAGAATAAGCAAGAGTGGTCTCCCTCAATTGGCCTGGCTTTTGAAGTAGCCGACTGGATGACGGTTTACGCCAGTCACCTGCAAGGGTATCAGCCGGCGAGTTTTCTGGATCGAAATAAGCAAAATAGTGGGCATTTTACACAGGCTCCTAAGCAGACTTGACTTTATGGTGCAGTTACGAAACAGCCTGCAATTGAATTTAATAGAAGTGTGAAAAACATAGCAGTGCCAATGTCACTGTGACGAAGCCCCCTATCTTTGTCGAGACTTGTGCAGTAGCCATCAAATTCAAGCGCCGCCCGGCGGTCAAGATTGCGACGTCGCCAGCACCGCCTGATCCTGCATGGCAGACTGCGATAATAGCTGTTTCTATCGGGTACATGTGGCAAGTACGAGCCACCAGGAATCCGGCCGCGGCCAAGGTCAGCACCGTTGCAAAAATGGTAATGCATATGGCTGGCGAGAATGCTTCCACTAGCGGTTTCCAAGGCGTTAGTACCACCCCGACGGTAAATATCAATGGGTAGGTACAAACCGCTGAAAAGAAACGGCATACCCAGCGCGCGCCCGATTCTATTGTGGGCGGAACTATTTTTAGAATCTTTATAAAAATAGCGAGAATCAACATAATCAAGGGTGCAGGTAGCTTCACGTACCGTTCGATGGCGACGGACACGGCATATAGTGTTAACAAGCTCAATCCTGCGATTGCCGGACTCAAGATGTCGGATATAAAAAGTACGCCCGTATCAGCGGCATCAAGGTCATTGTCCTTGCTGCCGATGACCAACCCGCCGCCACCACTGAAGGTTGGTCTACGCTGCCCCAGAGCGTTGAGCATGCCCGCAGTTACCACTGCGCAGACATTGGCCATGGCGACGATAGGTAAAATATCGCCTATTATTTCCGATTGTGACGTATGCATAAAAGAGGCATAGCCAATCGCAAGCGGTATCGCGCCTTCTCCTAAGCCTCCGGCCATGATGGGAACGAGGATGAAAAACAAGGTATGCCTCCATTCCAAACCAAAAGCAGCTCCGACGACCAGGCCTACAGCGGTGGCAGCCAGTGAACTAATTGCCAATGGTGAAAAGATTTTAAAAATATTCGTCAGCAATGTCTTGCGATCCATTGCGAAAATACTTCCTACAACAACTGCGGCGACGAACAGGTAAAGGAAATTACTCTGTTTGTAAAACGTCGTGATGGAATTGACCATAACGGTTGGCATTATTTTATAAAAGACCAAGGCCGACGGCAGGAACGTGTTGAGGATCACCGCGCCTCCAATGGAGCGCAACAGAGGAATGCGATAGCCGACTTCAGCAAGCGTGGATGCGCAGACCGGCAGCAATACCGCCATGATGCACAGATCGGAAGGGACGTTTCCGCTCGCCACAAAAGCCGCCAAGCAGATCACACCCACTAAATACAATGGGCATGGAATGATGCCGACCTGATAGCCCGCGATACGCTGCCATAGAGAGTTTTCACACGATACAGCCGGCGGTTCTTCAGGCATTTTCTCATTGTCGCAGAGTGGCCTTTCTCGCATAGCATGTCCTTTTATGGAGTATTACTGCCAGACGTAGGCAAATATCAATAAGTGGTGTAGCGTTGCGGTAGGCATGAGAAGCGTTTTATATGTCAACCATACTGCGTGATTTAAACTGGAACACCTTTGGCGCGCAGTAATGCGTCGAATCGTTCAGGGTCGCCAACACCACTGGCGTTGATCTTGCGAATTTTTTCTTCATGAGCCAAGTGGGCTTGAACTTTGGGCCAAAGCGATTCGAGTTCTGCCGCAGGAATTGCTATCACTCCATCGGCATCACCCAATACGAGATCGCCCGGTTGAACTACCAATCCGGCACAACTGACGGCGACATTCACCTCACCGGGGCCTTCTTTACTAGGACCGCGATGGGTATGTCCACGCGCGAACACCGGCATGCCCCCCTCATACCATTCGACTAGGTCGCGTACTGCTCCATCAATCACAAATCCACTAAGGTTTTTAGCAAGCGCCGTAGTACGCATCAAACCTCCGACTAGCGCCTGGGTCAAATCACCGCCACCATCGATGACAATCACGTCACCGGCCTGCGCCATCAGCATGGCTTTGTGAATGATCAAATTATCACCCGGCCGGGTACGCACCGTAATGGCCTGCCCGCACAAGACTGTTTTCAGGTCCGGATGGTAAGCTCGCAAGCCCACGGTACCTACACTGCGTCCGATACAGTCTCCCACCACTGCAACAGGGACGCTGCGCCAAGCTTGCAGTACTGCTGTGGGAATCGATTCTCTACGCGGCCTTATTTGCCAGCCAGATGGCCACGGTAAGGTTTCCTCGTTTTTAGTCATCATGCGCATCACCTGATCGAAATAATTTCACAATGTAGAAATTACGATCACAGCTGACGACCGTCTACTGACTAATAGTTTTTGTTCGATAACCGGCAGATATCAAATGCAGATAGATTTACGCGATCTACGTTACTTTGAAAAAATTGCGGAGTTGGGGCATGTCCGTAAAGCTGCCGAGCAGTTGCACCTCAGCCAGCCTGCGCTCAGCAAATGCATACGCCGATTGGAAGACATACTGGGTGCCCCTCTTTTTGAGCGGGCCGGGCGCGGCATTCAGTTGACGGCCGTGGGCCAAGTGTTGCTTCGTCAGGCCCGTAAACTGAACAATTTGACCGAGCACGCGTTGCAAGAGGTAAGTGAGTTTGCGAAAGGTGAAACAGGAATAGTACGAGTCGGCTGCGGGCCAGTGATGGCCGAATCGCTAATGCCTAATATATGTGAATTGGCCATGCAGCAAATGCCACGCGTCCGGCTGCAAATCACATTGGGGATGAATTATTTTTTACGTGAGCAACTTCGACAAGGCAATCTGGATTTGATTCTAGGATTGGTGTCTGAAAGTGATGATGAATTTGTCATGCATCCACTCATGGATGACACCGTAGTTGTTGCGGCAAGTCCCGCCCATCCGTTGTTTCGCAAACAGCGTGTGGTCATAGAAGACCTTCTTGCTTATCGATGGCTATTGCCAATTCATGCGGTAGCAAGCCGTCAATGGCTCGACGAAGCATTCCGTTCGCGTGGCATGGTTTTACCGCAGGCGCAAATCGAAACTAACACAATCCCACTATTGTTGACTACGGTGGCCAAAAGCCTCCTGCTCTGCTTCGTTTCCCGTCACACACTTTCGTTTCAACCTAATACACCTCGTTTAGAAGAGTTAAAGATTGATGCAACCACTCTGCAACGCAAACTGGGCTTGAGCATGATGCCAGGATCTTCTTCACCTTCGGTGGGTAGGTTTGTTAATCTGCTCAGTGAACATGCTCTGCAATTGCAATATGACTCTTAGGAGGTACGTGAACTGGCCTAATGATCTCAGTCGTTTGGAGCGCACTAACGAGGACCCACAGCATCTATATTAATATCTGAGCGACGCCGAAGTCTTCCTGCCGGTTTAATGCAACGTCTCGAATGTAGCCGCAGCCTGTCGTCAGCAAGCGAACGCGTGAGATGTTGGAGTGTCGGCACGACATAAACTTCGCTTTGTGATTTGGTGCCCATGGACGCAGCACTCTAGGAGGGCACGAAACCTGATGCATGTAGGGCCCATCGAGGAGCGCGCTTGCAAGTCAGCGCTGGTCGTGGCCCTAAGTGTATAGTTTGAGGAAATCAGGATGATGTCGTGCAGCTTGAGCTCATGTGTGATCTGGAAATACGGCTCGCCCATTTGAGTTCATGATCGAGCGGGTAGTGAGAGGCTGAGGATTACGATGCCGGAGGTCAGCATAGACTGGATCGGGTTAGAGCACATCGAGCACGCCAGCCATACCGAGCGAACCAGACATGAATACTTCAATCCGCATGGGCTGGCGTTGGTAACGCGAAAAAACATGTAATGACCGATACCGAGAGGACAGGTTCCGCTCGCCCTCTGGCGTTTGCAAGGGCCACAGTTCGAACCTGCCAGTACTCGGGCATTTGTCGCTAGAGAGGTAAGTATGGCCTGCCTGTCGGGCTTCACGGCGAAAGAGGCGATCATGACGGGCAAGCAGGTAAAGGTGCTGAGCGATTTTAGCCAGCATCTTTGATTCGAGTATTCAGTGAGCGAGTGCTGGCGACGCCTAGGCTATTAGCCTGGGCCTGCCTGGCATTTACTAGATTGCTCTGCATTCTGCTTTAAGTTTACGGACCATGGCGCTGAAATTTGGCGGCAGAAGCGCTCTCGCTAATCAGCATGGATCTCAGGTCCGTGCATTTTCTGGCTGATATCGTCGAGCAGTGGGTTGTGCCCCCGGACCAGCGCCTCGGCCTGGGATCTTCGCAGCACGCTGCGCGGTTCAGGGCAGGAAGAATGTATTAGTGATGCTTCTTTCACCGACGGCGTTGCCATGGTTGCGCAGAACCAAGATGTGTTTGTCACCCGGACTTCGGGATCATCTGCTTCTTCTCGTCATCGACGAGGTGATGCTTTCGAATGCGTCACACCCGACCCGGCCGGCCAAACTCCATAACCACGAACGCGATCCACCAGGGCCATGACGAAGTCCATGTGTGTTCCACCAGCTAAATTGCCATGCGTTGGGTGCGCAAGCGACTGAGCAGAATATTTAGCGCTTATTTCTCTTTCAGCCGCAGGTCTGCGGCTTCTCGGCCCCACCGCTCAAGACCTGCGAAATACACTTCAGTTTCCCGCCGGGGCGCCGACATAGATTTAGACACCTTAGCTGGTTTCAAATAACAACACCTTCCAGCGAATAGACACTACTTTCTAGGAGCATGCGATGAATAGCTGGTTCGGTAATATCAGCGTCAACCTCAAACTTGGTCTTGGCTTCGGCCTGGTACTGGCCCTTACCTCGACTTTGGCCTTTATCGGCTGGGCTAGCCTCGTAGGCCTGATTGATCGCAGCAACCGGATGAGCGATATCACCCAGCTCAATGCCTCGCTGACTAAACTGCGCGTCGTGCGCTTGCAGTACATGCTGACCAATGGCGACGACGCCGTGGCGCAGAACGTACAGGCCAGCCTAGACGCCTTCGCCTACCAGCAGCAGAAACTGCTAGATAGCTTTGAGAGCCCGGAAAACCGCAAGCTGCTCACCCAGCAGAAAGCGCTCATTACGGCCTATCAGCAGTCGTTGAACAAAATGCGCGAGGCCTACCTTAACGGTGACGCCTCACGCCAAGAGATGGTTGACAAAGCCGAGATCGCCAATACCCAGATCAATGCCCTGGACGCCAGCGTGCAGCAGATGGCCGACAGCCCGGAGCGCTTCGCGCAGTTCCAGGCGGTGAACCGCGCCAAAGAAGAATTCCTGATGGCCCGCTATGAAGTGCGCGGCTACATCACCAATGTAAACGCCGACACCGAAGCCCGGGCGGCCACCCAGATTGAAGAAGCCATCAGCGGCTTAAAGGGCCTCGGCGCCGTGTTTGGCGATAGCCAGCAAAGCGCCCTGAGCTCCTTGGAAACCGCCCTTGGCGCCTATCGCAGCGCCGTACAGAACTACAAGGCCGCCAACGCCAACATCGTGGCTGCCCGTGCCGAAATGACCACCCAAGGCGCCGACATTGTCACAATCAGTGACAAGCTGTACGACATCCAGCTGGATCGTCGCGACGCCGAAAGTGCCCAAGCCCGTAGCCTGCAATTGATCAGCACCTTGCTCGCACTGTTGGTCGGCATCATTGCTGCCTGGGTGATTACCCGGCAGATCACCCGACCGATCCAGGACACCCTGGCCGTGGTGGAGCGCATTGCCTCCGGCGACCTGAGCCACAATATCCAGGTCACCCGTCGCGATGAACTCGGCGTATTGCAACAAGGCATTCAGCGCATGGGCACGACCCTGCGTGAATTGATCAGCGGTATTCGCGACGGCGTGACCCAGATCGCCAGCGCCGCCGAAGAGTTGTCGGCCGTCACCGAGCAGACTAGCGCCGGTGTGAACAGCCAGAAAATCGAGACCGATCAGGTCGCCACGGCGATGCACGAAATGACCGCCACCGTGCAGGAAGTCGCACGCAACGCCGAGCAAGCCTCTCTGGCCGCCGCTGACGCTGACGGCCAAGCCCGCGCAGGCGACAAAGTGGTAGCCGAGGCCATCGCCCAGATCGAACGCCTGGCCGCCGAAGTGGCGCGTTCCACCGACGCCATGGCGCACCTGCAACAAGAGAGCAACAAGATCGGCAGCGTGATGGACGTGATCAAGGCGGTGGCCGAACAGACCAACTTGCTGGCCCTCAACGCAGCGATTGAAGCGGCACGTGCCGGTGAAGCTGGTCGCGGCTTTGCCGTGGTCGCCGACGAAGTGCGTGGCCTGGCCCAACGCACGCAGAAATCCACCGAGGAAATCGAAGGCCTGGTCGCCGGTTTGCAGAACGGCACCCAGCAAGTTTCCAACGTAATGAACAACAGCCGCAGCCTCACCGACAGTAGTGTCGAACTGACGCGCAAGGCCGGTGTGTCACTGGAAAAAATCACCCGCACGGTGTCGAACATCCAGTCGATGAACCAACAGATCGCCGCTGCCGCCGAACAACAAAGCGCCGTAGCCGAAGAGATTAGCCGCAGCATTGTTAATGTGCGCGATGTGTCCGAACAGACCGCCGCGGCGAGTAACGAGACGGCTAAGTCGAGTGTGGAACTGGCGCGATTGGGCAGCAAGTTGCAGCAGATGGTCAGTCATTTCCGGGTGTAAGAACCAAAGGTGATTACTGTGTCGAGCGAGTAAACTTAGGCATACTTGGCCCTTTGTGAATTGAGGGCTGCCATAAGTGTTGTGTGCGGGCATAACATTGCTTAAGAGATGCGTATATGCCGATCAAGAAAAAACCGGTCCGTGAGGCCACGCGAGACTTTCCATCCCTAACAGACCGTTGAAAAACTCAGCCCTAACTGCCCCAACCCGCCAAGCTTGTGGTTCGTGAATTGCACGATTAGGTCGCTCAGCAGTGGGTTACCTATCGTTCCAGGCAGCGTTTGCTGCAGTCGCAATTGCGCGAGCCTGCGCAGGCCCGCACCGTGTTGCAGGAATTGTGCGGCGCCTTGAGTCAGCCGCAGCGTCAGATGCGCTCTGATCACCAGGCCTCGTCTGACCATGGACAGGCGTTCTCTGCGCCAGGCTTTTGGCCGACTCTGTCGCCGAGTTCTCGCTGCGCTGCATCATCGTTTTTGAACAGGTACAATCACCTGGCTGATGAGACTTGGAGCCCGGAAACCGAATTGTGGATTCTGCAGATCATTGGCGAGGCTCTCTGGTCAAGGCGGTACGCTATTCCCGTGCACGGCATGTGCGGATCCAGTTGCGGCAAAATCACGACGGTGATGCCTCCTTTCGATGGAGGATGACGGCATCGCACTGAGCCCGACGTCAGGGCAGAAAAACCATTTCGACCTGGCGATTATCCACGAGCGCGCCGCGAGCATTGAGGCAATCCTCCCGCACTGGGTGCATACACCGTCGCCTTCGCCTCCACCAAGACCTGCCACAGGGGAAGTTCGATGGATTGCACGACCTTATTAATGATCAATGATCACCCGTTATTTCGCAAAGAACTGGCACACCTGTTAGCCGCCTGCGACGACTTCGAAGTAGTGGGTCAGGCCGCAAGTGGCGGCGATGGCATCAACCTAGCTGTGAGCCTGCTTCGCGGCAGGTTTTGCTTATCCGCACATTCCCGGCTTGAGCGGGTAGTCGTTGATGACCTGAAAAATCCCGCCAGCTAAATCATGTTTTTCCAACAGACACCGGAAGTTGAGAATGGTGGTTTCATCAGGTATCCGTTCCAGATTCAAGCCCGCGAACCAGCACAGGATCGTTGTTTCGTACAACGCTTTTTCCATCGCCGGATCGCTGTAGCCGAACCAGTTCTGCATCAGATGAATGCGCAGCAGAGCCATCAATGGATAGGCAGGACGGCCCCCTTCACCTTTTGGGTAATTAGGCTCAATCAGATTGATCAACCCCTTCCACGACCTGATCCATCTCGATCAGAAAACGCTCTTTACGGGTTTGCTTGCGTTTGCCAGTGTACGCGGCGTCGGCGAAGGTTGTCTGCTTCATCAGGCGTCTCGGCGGTTGAGATCAGACATTCTGCCAAACTTGGAGGGCCTCTTCAGAGTTTCTCTTAGACGGGGTTTTGCTCTAATTTTTACAAAGCGAACACTACAGTCGCAGCCGTAATAACTGTCAAGCGGGCGGGCACCCAGCGCATTGTCTACGTAGGTCCCAGGGAGTAGAATACGCCATTCGCTATGATGTGATGTGATGTGATGTGATGTGATGTGATGTGATGTGATGTGATGTGTAATAGTGAAGGGGTAACGGGTGACATTATCTATATGGCGTGGCCTGCGTACTGGGAACGCCCGATAAGGCAACCCTAAAAATTTTCGCCCCCCCTAAAAGGGACGAAGCTAACATCAACCTATGCACATTAGAAATATTGTAAGTGTCAATATTATAGCTTTAACTAATATTAACACAGTGAGCCTATCGATCTTCTCATACGACAAAAATATTTTTAAGACGGATTATAAATATGTTAAGCAAAGTCAAGATTTCCGTGCAGTGTCCATCTAGCTGACAAATAAGGCCGCGTAGAGAATCGATTCCCACAGCAGTACTGCAAGCTTCGCGCAGTGTCCCTGTTGCAGTGGTGGGAGACTGCATCGGACGCAGTCACGAGGATTCCGGGCGTTTGTCTGTAATGTCAGATAAATTGAGCCAGCTCGTCGGAAAGTTCAAGTCCTAATGACTAAGGCATACACAGATGTCGAACCATAGCTGCCTCTTGCGGTTTAATTGTTCTCACGACAAGAGCACCCGATACCGAAAAGGATTTGAAGGGTGCTCGACATCAAACGTGAAATCTTTTTTAGTTAATGAAAAAAAATTGTCTCGATAATCTCCAATCTGAACCAACTGAGTGGTTAGGGGTGTCTAAACTGCAATTCGCATGTATTAACTGAAGGTGGAAGTTATGGGACGCTACTTTTTCGCCAACCCAAGAATGAACCACATAGACGATGCTGCGGCGCATTTTGGCCAACATGACGATCGCATCGCACTGATCCCCCTAGGGAAGGCTTTCAACATATCTAAACGCTTCTGTATGCTAGGGAGTTCGTTCGTAAGCCTTACACTGAGTGAATCGGGTTGGGGATATGAAATGTCAAGCTCGGTGGATGGCTTTCTGCTAATTGCGCCACAAAGAGGACAGATCGAGTGGAAAGCGACGTCGGGAACGCAACGCCTCCGACCTGGCGAAGCAGCACTGGTTGACCACAAACAGGTTTCGAGCGCTACTCACTCTCAAGAAATATCATACACAACAGTCTATATATCAGGATTTGATATGTATTCGTACATGACGATGATATTAGGCAAACCACTGGTTGAAAGAGTGGCATTCACAGATTCATCCATTGAGGCTAGGCACACAAGCCTAATAAGCGCTTACATTCAGCTGATTTTTAATTTGGCAGAGCACACAACCCTCGACTTATCGAAAGTTCTGAGCAGCCTGAAAGAAAGTTTGATCGGATATATTATCCACAATATACCCAACAACTATAGCGCAGCGCTATTCAATGACACCCCAGAATCGGTACCAACTCCCTATTCTATAATAAAAGCAATACAGTTCATGCGTGACAGCAATGACCCACACCTGACCGTGGGAGAAGTCGCAATTCATGCTGGGATGAGCGTTAGATCGCTACAATCTGGTTTCAAACGATATAAAGAGACTACACCTATACTTTTCTTAAGGGAAATAAGGCTTCAGAAAGCATTTGACTTGCTGGCCGCCGGGACTAATTGCTCTGTTAAAGAAATAGCTTTTGGCTGCGGCTTTACAAACTATCAGATTTTTTGCAGATACTACTTAAAAAAATTCGGTATCCACCCAAGCTATTATAATAAAAAGTAGCTTATAACGATCTCATTTATATAAGCTATTCTCCACCGTATCCCTGAGCTTTATTGGTGCAAGCCTGGCTAAGGACAACCACTCAAGCTCAGCTATGCTTCATAATCCTAAACAAGTCCAAGCTCACTATCAGTTGGGCTTGGGCATTTTCCAGCTCGGGATAATCCTGGTAGCTATCCGGAAACATTCTACGATTTTTGCATAAAGCGGCTTTTCCACTTTCAATGAGTATGTGGATGGATACCACTAATGTTTTCTTCATCTGATCGATAGATGCTAACAATAAAAGCTTGTCCCGGTGTAGTGTGCTCTCCATTAAAGTTCGCCTTATGAAGTTGTCCAGTCCTGTGCAAAAGAAGTATTCACTATTGCACTGGTTACGTCGTCGTGTGCTTTCTCCACCTGCTCCACTGACGTCACGACTTTTGTAACGTGCAAGCACATAGCATCTGAAGGGTACTCATGGCTCTTTTCATACCTGCTATAAGATCTGGATATCAGGGACACTGCACGCTGCTTTTCTATAGGCTCTATTTTTGTAACGCGCAAAGTGCCGTGCGTCTGGATTCATGAACCTGTCACAATATAAAGCAAAGCGTTGGCTTCAATTAAACTTTACACTAAGATTATTCGGTCGTGAGGTCAAATAAATATTATTTGGTGCCCGGTTTGCAGTTCGTTTTATTTTTTTCTTCGTATTTTTTACATATCCGCCCCCTTGTGATCCTGTGAATGGATGATAAAGGGCGAAACGTTTCCACACTGATCGTTTTTTTATTGACGATACTAGACCATATGATGCTATTGTGCCACCATCACTTGGTAAGAGCCGTGACTATAATGCCTATCACCACTAAATACTCCGTTCCAGAGACATCTCTTATCGCTTGGTTTACTCGTGATAGTGAAGGGTTAGATGCCACTACTCGACTGAGACTTTTAGCAGGCCCATTCACGTCCGGCCAAGCACTGTTAGTCGCCGGGTGCAACACGATGTTGATCTGTGCCGTAGCGCTCTACCTGCATCCAAATAGAATATTCCTCGCCTGGCTCTGTGTGGATGCCTTGGTCTGGATATTGCGGGTATTGCTCTTTCGTCGCTGCAACAGCTCAGCAAAAGCGCCCCTAAAATACGCGACTGACCTCTCGATACTGCTGGGCCTGGCGTGGGCGGCGGAAATAGGTTTGGGTACAGCAGCCTGCATCCTTAGCGGGGATGGGGTACTTCAGATTTTAGCTTGCACTTCGGCGGTTAGCATGAACGGAGCGATAGCCATGAGAAACCAAGGCATCCCCCGCTACGCGTTCGTTCAGATTCTGTTGACCGATGTGCCGCTGAAAATCGCGACTTTATTTCAACCTGAACCAATGCTGAGAATATTAATAATCCAAGCACCATTTTATTTGACGGGCATGTGGTGCCTGCTTAGCTCTCTCAATTCGAGCTTAATCAAGGCATACGAGGCCGAGGTGTCTAGCTCGCATTCAGCCAATCACGATTCGCTAACAGGCCTTCTTAATCGGTCAGGACTCTTAATGACACTCGACGGTCTGTTGAGGTCGCCTCGGGAGCATCATCACCCCATTTCATTGCTGTATCTGGATCTCGACGGTTTCAAAGCAGTTAACGACCGGCACGGCCATGCCGCAGGCGATGAAGCGCTGATTATGTTTGCTAAACTGTTACGTGGTACCGTCAGAGCCAGCGATTTCACCGCTAGACTAGGCGGAGATGAGTTTGTGGTGGTTTTGCAGGGGCCGGAGAGTGACGCCTCACCGACGGCAAATCGAATAATTCAATTATTTCAAGAATGTTGTGCCAGCAACGCTTTACTACAAGGCTTGGGCGTTAGCGTAGGCATAGCCTTCGGCGCATCGAATGGCCTATATACGCCGCAGTCCCTGATCAGTAGAGCCGACGCTGCGTTATACAAAGCCAAATCGGCTGGCAAGGGCTGTTTTCGGTACGCGTTCTAATTGCCCCAAGGCTGGACTTCACCGAAGGCCTTAGATCAATACAAGGATCCCTATGAGCTACCGGTTAGTGTTCATAAAGTCACCGATTACAACCTGAGGCAACATTGCGGCGATCGTTCGAAATGCCCAGCATGGGAACGATATCTATCGCGCTCAAAAATTAGTTCTAACAAAGCTGCGGCTCCCTGGCTCGCGGGTGCCGGTTGATCTAACTGGACTGACATCCAAATCTACCGAGTGAGGAGTTTGACGATATTTTCGAACTCAGTATCCACCTCGCTGAGGCTTGCCTCCCAGAAGGCGACCAGGGTTTTCTGCGCAAGCGCGTGAGTTTCCAAGCCATGTTGCGAAAGCTACGGTGCCACTATTCGCCGGTCAACCAGATCATGTCGACATAATACGTAACCACCTGCATGAAGCGTGTCGATGATCGTAGATATCCTAAAGGGCTTAACGTTCAAATACCGGCCACAGCCCGATGCAGTTGACGCCACACCACTGGCCAGCACATCAAGAACCCGGTATTCAAGGCTTGTTAGCCCGTACTTGGCAGCGTTGACTATCCAATCAACAGTCGTCTTGTAAAACATTTCGATAACTATGGGTGAATCGACAACATGCCCCACCATTGGATACTTCCACGTATCTAGCTACGAGTCGGAAAACAACCAAAGCGACATCCGGTCCGCTCACTTTCATCAACATTGAGCGCTTGATTTTTTGCAAGTTTTTCCGGTTTTTCATCAGCAATGACTGTAAGTACTAATATCAGCGGCTGATAGCCTCTATTCACAGCGGGAATAGTCAACGACTCAGCGTTACACACTGCCCATACGACGGATACTAGAGCTGCTAAAATAGGTGCTAAAAGTGTATCTTGGGAGATAATCTTCTCTCGATGCGCTGTCACAATACGTTGCCCCGAGTGCATCACCGCGCATTGATCTAGCGCCCTGTTACAGTTATTTATATATCCAGTTGCAATATTGCTTTGTTATCGCCCAATTGGCGATGTATGCGTATTAGCAGCGCAAACTAACCATTAGCCGCCCTCTAAAATTTGTCCCAAGCGTACTCGATGATTTCAACCGCAGCGTAACAATCATGCTAAGTGACGCTAATCCAAGACAATTGAAGTTAAACGAATATGTTAACATGTGTTTTTCCCTGTCGCTTCACGCTCAGCGCTAGGACCAGGTCTGTTACTGCTGTTGAGGCTGATCGAGTCGGTATGCTCATTTCGCGGCCCTGAACCCGTGTCCCAGACCATGGCGCCGCAAGGAATTAGCGCGACGCTTGACCGTGCTCCAGCTCAATTCTTGGCACTCTTCTGCAACAGTTTGCTATACGTCCGCATAAAACCATTGTAAGCATGCAGATCCTTGCGCTTATTTTTCGTATCTTCGTATTTTTATACTAGACCGACCTCTTTCCTGATCCGGGAGATTAGTAATGTGAATAGAGGCCAAATATTTAGTTTGCATATCACATAACCTTCACATTTCATCTGTACTTTTCAGAACGCTACCGTATGGGGATGGACCTGCAGTAGGAAGCTTCGTTCAATAAGTTTGAAGCTCGAATCTTAGCCATTCTGTTTCCAAATATGAACGGTATGGCTTGGCCTCTCAAAAACACTAGATTTGGGATTCGCAGTTCTGGAGTCACCAAACTCAGGAGAAACACGTGTCTAGTTTAAAATCTTCGATGTCAGTGATTGTCAGCTCCGTGTTGTTTTCTTCAGTGGCGATAACACAGGTCCGGGCGGAGACGGGTCCGCCACCACTTACCGGCGCGCAGCTTGAGGGAGTAAGCCGGCTGAGCGGAATTGACTCCCTCCCATTGCAGACTTACCAGCAAAGTCTTCAGGTCGCTATAGCTTTTAATAACGGCGCTAGCGCCGCGCGTGTAGATCAGGCAGTCTTTGACGCAAGTAACTATGTCTACGGAGGTTTCGGGAAAACAATCGACGACAAATTACTAGCGGTTTTTGATAAGCAGTCTTCCCCCACGCCGTTGCATAACTCACTTAAATTCCTCGATTTTTATGCTAATCAGAGGGTGGGGCCTGACAGTTCAAGGCTGAAACTCTACTTCGGCATGTTGACTGATCCCAATCCGGACCCAACGGGGAATGTCTACAGCGATACGGCGCGCACCGGTTATACCCTTGTAGATCAAGCCTTCGCCTCTAATTCGCAAGGCAATCCGCGCCCATTTCAGGTTAGCGATCAAATTCGTCTCGATCCGCGCTACGGCTTGGTTTCGTCGCAGAATTCTGCCGCCTTCCCGAGCGGCCATACAACTGCTGGCACGGCGTTGATGCTCACTCTTGCAATGGAGGTTCCGCAACTCTATCAGTCAATACTTGCCAGAGGTGCTGACATAGGTAACAGCCGACTGGTTCTAGGTGTTCACTATGCGCTAGATGTGATTGGCGGAAGGATCTTAGCCACCCAAGAGACAGTAAAGTACCTGAACAATACCCCTGGTTACACTAACCCAGGTGAGGATTTCGTGCAGGAATTGGCGTCTATTGCTGTTCCTATCCAGCAATTTCTTGCTTCGGAATGCGGCGGTCTATCTTACAAGACTATACAAAGTTGCGCGCAATCGAGCCCCGACGCGTTCACCAATTATAAAAATAACGAGGCGGCCTACACATTCGCACTGACATACGGCATGTCTCCGGTGGGACCTACGGATCTTGCCCCGGTTGTCCCCGTTGGTGCAGAGGCTCTGCTTGCAACCCGGTTCCCGTATCTCTCTGCCCAACAACGTCGAGATGTTCTGGCAAGCACAGAGATCGCCTCAGGCTATGCACTTGATGATGGTTCAGGGTATGCACGATTGAATCTCTTTGCTGCGGCTGGTGGTTATGGAGCCTTCGTGAATGACGTGACGGTCAATATGGATGCGGCGCGGGGGGGGTTAAATGCTGCTGACTCTTGGATGAATGACATTTCGGGTACAGGTGGCCTAACAAAGACGGGGACAGGGGAACTCACTTTAAACGGCAACAGCACCTACCAAGGCGCAACAGTGATCAATGGAGGCGTATTAGAAGTCAACGGATCGATCACATCAGAAGCATTTGTGAACTCCGGGGGCACCTTGGCAGGGTCCGGTGCAGTTGGCGAGGTTACGATCAATAACGGCGGCAATCTGGCCCCTGGCCGATTAGAAAGCATTGGCACCTTGAGTCTTAATGGACCGTTGACGTTTGCTAACGGGTCGACGCTCACCATACGAGGCACTCCCAACATCAACGATTCGATCGTCTCATCAGCGCCTGTAAGCATTCAAGGAGGGGTGGTCCAAGTTAAAGCTGGGACAGGTTATTATCTTCCCGCCAGTAGCTACACCATCGTGACTGCGTCCGGAGTAACGGGTACGTTCAGCGGCGCTGCGACCGACCTAGCACTTCTGGCACCTTCGCTCAGTTACGACTCCGATCACGTTTACCTCGGCTTTGACAGGAATACAGTTGCACTGTCGTCTTTGGCGTCAAATGACAATCAAAGGGCAATTGGTGATGCTCTCGATAAGTCCGCCTCTGGCCCCCTGAACGAGACCGGTACCAAGCTTTTGAATAGTGTTTACCAGCTTACAGCTCCTCAGGTTAAGGGTGCACTCCAGACCCTTTCTGCGCCAGGTATCGGGTACACCCAGACGGAAAACCTTGATCGCGGACGCATTGCAAGCTCGGTCGTAGGCGGGCAGATGAGCGACTGGTTGGGCGTGAACAGCGCATCGGTCAGTGTTAGCCAAGCAAAAGAATCAACTCCTAGCCCGGTTCATACTTTAAAATCTATCAGTGGCAAGTTAGATCGCTTTGATTTCATTCCAACGTCTCGTAGCTGGGGCACATTCTCAGGTGGTCGAACCTCGCGAAATTCTGATCCCTCTAATAGCTTTCCTGGGGGTAATAGCAGTTATTCCGGCTTCTTTATTGGCTTCGATAACCAGCTTTCGGACGATACGCTATTGGGCGTCGCTGTAGGTACAACAAGAGGCAACTTCAGCGCATCAAATGACGGACTTTCTGGCAAAGATGATGGGTACCATGCTCTCGTATACTCAGCGCTTACATTCAATCAAAACTACCTTCAACTCAGCCAGGCCTACAGCCATTTCAACAACCAAACGCTCCGTACAACGGCCAGCTTCGGCGGCCTCCAATCAGAGAGATTAACTGGCTCATTTGACTCTGATGAATGGCGCACGCGGATTGAGGCCGGTCACCGCGCCCGCTTCGGAGGGCTTAATCTGGCTCCTTTCGTTTCCTTGGAAGCGGCGAGCTACCGTTCCAATGAATATGCAGAGCGCGGCACAAGTGGTCAAAGCACAGCCGGGCTAGCGGTAAATGGCAACCGGATAACGTCTCTGCCGGTGTCGCTGGGAGTGCACGCTGCGGGTACGTTTGCAATCGCTGACGAGTGGACGCTGGGTCATAGTGCAACAGTCGCAGTGGTTCGTGAGCTTTCGAATGACCGCAGTATTAGGGCGAGATTCGATGCGTTGCCTGATACCTCATTTGAACTTGATGGTCCGCGAGCGGCTGACACAACAGTACAGCTTGCACCCCGGCTTGTACTCTCATCAGAAGCAGGGCTTTCATTCGCACTAGAAGGGCAGGCTGCCCGTTCTCGCGACTCCACGAGCTTGGCAGGTAACTTTTCCGTTAAGTATGCGTGGTAAACCAATCTTACGAGTTTGATCTATGCCCGGTAAAATGCGCCCCGGAAGTGCGTACCGCCTGCGCCTTAAATGCAGCGAGGTCTTTGAACAAGGCTTCTTCCAGGATAATGGTTACTACGGCAATGATAAGCGCACTATTATTGGCCATGTTGATGTCACAGGTCGCTATTTGCGCCCGTACATCAACGGCGACAGGGCAAAGCAGTGCGTACAAGCTGGTGGGTCGGATAGTTGGGTTGAAACTACACTGTCTGGACGGGCGATACTTCGACCTCGTAGGGGTTTCGTCCGCTCAATTCAATACCGATTCACTCGGCTAGTGATATACGGGTTGCGGTGCAAATAAGGAAATCAGGCATTAATTGTTAAATTCATCTTAGCTCTTCAAACGCGTTCGGAATTTTCCCGCTGGTTATGGCGCAATATCCGGTCTTCAACGTACATGCTCGCCGCACTGGATGACCCAGCGGGCCAGGGTCTGGCGCGGGATGTCGACGCCGTGACGGCTCAGGACTTTTTCAAAGCGGTGAAGCGGCAAACCATCCACGTACTTGGTGGTCAGCAGCATGGCTAGCACGCTAGGGCTGGCCATGCTTTTTTAGATCAGTTGGGCCGGTTTGTCTGCTGCTACGGGAGCTATTTCGCAGTCGCGGCAGCGGTATACCTTGCGCACGTGCTTGATGACGCGGATCTGCATCGGCACGATTTCAAGCTGCTGCCTGACCTCCTCGCTGTTGGCGCTGATTGAAAACTGACCCACCCTGCCGAATGAAAATTGACCCAGGACGGATTGCTGATTTCTGTCCCAGCAATTGTGGATAAGCTTAGCAGCAGTGTTCCGATTCAAGACGCATCAAGCCCCACCGCATTTATGCATGCAGCAGGGCATTTATGGTGCTGATCAAAATGGCTCATCTTCCCCGATATCATCTCCGTCCTTGCGCTTTCGTTCGCGTGATTTGATCTTTGTCTGGGCGGCCAAGGTGCTGTGTCGAAGGCGGTAAGACTCGTTGCCTGTTTCAACGATATGGCAATGGTGTGCAGCCGATCCAGCAGAGCCGTAGTCATTTTGGCGTCGCCAAACACACTCGACCATTCCGAGAAGCTCAGGTTGGTGGTGATAACCACGCTGGTGTGTTCGTACAGTTTGGACAGCAGATGAAATAACAGGGCACCGCCGCTTTGACTGAAGGGCAAATACCCCAGCTCATCCAGTATCACCAGGTCTGTTCGTAGCAGTCCCTGGGCAATTCGGCCTGCCTTACCATCGTACTTTTCACGCTCCAGCAGATTGACCAGATCCACCGTGGAAAAGAAGCGCACGCGTTTGTTGTGGGACGTGATTCCGGATACAGCCAAGGCACTGGCCAGGTGTGTTTTCCCGGTTCCGGGGCCTCCGATTAACACGACATTTTGCGCGGTTTCAGTGAACGCTAAGCTGGATAGATCGCTGACCAGCCGGGTATCAGCGCTGGAAGCGCTGAAGTCAAAGCCAGCTAAGTCACGGTGCATGGGGAGTTTTGCCATGTTCATCTGATGATTCACCGAACGCACCGCGCGATCCGCATGTTTTTGCTGAAGCAGATGTTCCAGCAGCCATTTCGATGAAGCCGTCGACGCTGTTCCTTGAGATACCAGTTCTTCCCAAGCACTGGCCATGCCGTGCAGGCGCAGTTCTTTGAGTTCAGTCATCAGGTCACGCATTGCGATTCTCCTCATCGGTCGTACGGAGCCGGTCGTAGCGCGCCGTATTGGCAACAGGCGCGACCTTGAGTTGCAGGCTGGTTTCTACACAGGGAGGTGGTGCGGTGGAGGTCAGGCGGGCAAGGACATTGAGGATGTGATCGGCGCTCAGACTTCCCGATTCAAGTACCAGTTCCACCGCCACCAGCACAGGTTCGAGACCCGCAATTGGCACAGCAGCCAGTACCTGCATCATGATTCGATCACCGTTGGTGTGACGCCTCAGTCCTCGTTTGAGAAGCCGTAACGGTTTTGGCAGATCAGCAAATGGCGCGCCATTGCGCAGTGCACCAGGCTTGCGTTCGATGAGTGGGATGTAGTACTGCCAGTCAAAACTGACCTGATCTCGATCAAAAAGGCGCTCATGGCTGGCGATCACCGTTTCGTCGGCAATGACCACGATCCGCGAAGGGTACAAACGGCTGCTGACCCACTGACCAACACGCTCGCAAGGCACCGAATAACGATTGCGCGCCACGCTGATCAGGCAGGTGCTAGAGACACGGACGGTGCGTTCCACGTAGCCATCAAAGGCCGTCGGCATCGGCATCATTTCAGCCTGCTCCAGCTCCAGGACTTCTGCCACCGTCAAACCGTTGTACTGCGGATGTACAAGTTCGGCCCAGAGCGTACGACAGCGTTGGCCGAGCCAGACGTTCAGCTCCTCGAAGGTATGGAACATGTAGTTTTGAGCATCGAGCCAGATTCGTCTCCGGCTGTCCTGCACGTTCTTTTCGACGATGCCTTTCTCCCAGCCAGAGGCCACGTTGCAGAAGTCCGGATCGAACAGATAGTGCGCGCACATCACGGAAAACCGGGCGTTAACCGTGCGGCCTTTGCCTTTGTTGACCTTGTCGACAGCCATTTTCATGTTGTCGTAGATGCCGCGACGTGGCACGCCACCCAACGCTCCAAACGAACGGGTATGGGCATCAAACAGCATCTCGTGGCCTTGGCTGGGGTACGCAACCAACCAGAATGCGCGACCGGCGCACAGCTTCATGTGGGAGACGTGGATACGTCGAAACAGGCCACCGATCAGCAGACTCTCTTCGCTCCAGTCAAATTGAAACGCCTCGCCGAGCGCAAAAGTCAGCGGTACAAAAGCGCGTAAAGACTTGCCTTGCTCACCTCGCCAAGAGCGTACAAACGCCGTGAGCTGGCTGTAGCCGCCGTCGTAACCCTCGGCCTTGATCTGCTCGAAAAGCGCTTTGGCGCTCCTGCGGTTGTGTTTTGGCCGGAACGAATCGGCCTTGAGCGCCTGTTCCAGCGTCTCGTGGAAAGGGCTGAGTTTGTTGAAGGTTGCGCACCGTTGGTACGCCGGCTGAGTGGCTTCGGGCGCTCTGACCCATTTTCGGATGGTGTTTCTAGAAAGCCCGGTACGCTTGGCTATCTGATGCAGCGAGAGCTTGTCGCGGAAGTACATCCGCCGGATTTTCCCCAACATTTCCATGCTGATCACCCTGTGTTCTCCTGCTCAAAAAGTGAGCAGAAGCAGTTGAACACCTGCGTCAGTTTTCAGTCGGCAGAACAGCCTCTACTGGGTCAGTTTTCGGTCAGCGGCAACAGAAATGCGGCGGGCGCTGTTCGGTGAGCCTGAGCTCCCTGCTTTAGTAATCCACACACACGTGCAACACACAGCACCCGAAATCGTGATCGCGAAGCCGACAAAGGCAGTGAAGAAAAATAAATTATCAAAAACTTTTACTCCCAGATTGAAAGTCACACTGAGGGTGGGGAATGAATTCGAAGGCAATATGCACGAGATCGTACATGAAGCCGATACGCTCAGCTCCCTAGTTGCAGAGTAAGAAGCTACAAAAATCGCCAAAAAAAATTCAGGTTTGTGGAAGTTATTTCGGTTAAGTCGATGTAAGCGGGCAAGCTAGGTTCCAAGCGTATTTCACTGCAGCGCCACATCGTTCGTTCGGCCCTGGCTCGCCATCCAGCCAGCGTAAGTAAAGATGGGAGCTGGGCTACCTCTCCCAATTGCAGGTTGTCGAGTCCGAAATCTTTCAATAACCAAGCTTTCATTGCGAATTGCACTAGAAGCTGGTTTTTTCGCATTCATTCATGGGTCAATGGGGTGTGCATCGAACTTTCCAGGTGCGGGCCGACGAACTCATGGGCCAGAATTTCCTCGAAGCGCATGGACTTGCGCATCGCCAACGCATGTCCTGTGGACACCACCAGGGTCAATTCGTCCTGGCGATAAGGCAAGGTTTCCAGGCCTTGCGCGGCGGTCTGCGCGGCAATGATGCCCAGGTCGGCACGCCCATCGGCAACCGCGCGAATCACCGCAGACCCCACCCGCTCTTCAATATCGAATTTAATCTGCGGGTACGGCGAGACGAAATGGGCAACGTCGTTCGGCAGGAACTGCGACAGCGCCGAGGTGATGGCATGGCCGCGGATATGGCCCTTGACCCCGGCTGAATAATCTGCCAATTCATGGTCGAGCTGCTAGAACGCCTGCTTGACCTGGCGCGCATAAACAGCATTGACTGACCGAGTCAAGTCCCCCCCGCGCATTGCGCGTCAGCAACGGCGCACCCACTTGTGCCTCCGACTCGGAGATGCGCTTGCTGATGGCCGACACCGCCAGGTGCTTGAGCCGCGCAGCCCGCGTCAGGTTGCGCTCTTCGGCCACAGTGATAAATAGGTCAAGGCTGGTGATGTCGTATAGCACCCGTCGGCTCCAGTGACGTAATAGTGATACTAGAGCTTATTATTACACTGGCAGGGCCGGCCGCAGCGGTTAACCGCTCGGCCCGGCCAATATCCGCTCCAGCGCCGCCACCAACGCCACCTCCATCATCCGGGCCGTGGCGTCGTCCTCCAGCCGCTGCCCGGAAAACCAGGCATGCACAATGTTCAGCAGTGGCGCGACAGGGCGGGCTCCATCGCGCCTTCCGCCCAGCAACCCCATTAACCGTGCCTCGTACTGGGTGTGCAATTGCTGCACGCTGTACTGCTGCTCGGTGGCCAGGCAGCCACTGTCGCGCAAGGCAATGCAAAAGTGCCTGGGCATCTGCTGATGCAGCCTTACGTGCACACGGATAACCTCGCAGATGCTGCCCTCAACGCGAATGGGCAGCGGCGCCAACGCCGCCAGCAGTTCTTCATAGAACTCTTCGAGGATATCCAGCAGCAGATGCCGCTTACTCGGATAATGGTGGTACAACGACCCCGGCGACATGCCCAGGCAGGCAGCCAATTCACGCATGCCGACCTGGGCGAAGCTTTTGCGGGCAAACAGCTCGACTGCTTTGTCGCGATTGCTGGCAAAGCGTTCGCAGTGCTCAGTCGTAGCCATGAAAACCACGCCCGGTCTTGCGGCCCAAATCCCCCGCTGCCACCAATTCTTTCAGCAATGTGGCGGGGCGGTATTTGCTGTCGTTGAAGCCGTCGTAAAGGGATTGAAGAATCGCCAGCACCGTGTCGAGGCCGATCAGATCGGCCAGGGCCAGCGGCCCCAACGGCTGGTTGCTGCCAAGCACCATGGCGGCGTCGATATCCTTGGCGCTGGCGATACCTTCCTGATAGACCATGATCGCTTCGTTGATCATGGGCACGAGGATACGGTTGACCACAAACCCTGGGCGGTTGGCGCTGCTGATGCAGACTTTGTTCAATTGCGCCGCCAACGTCAGCACCCGTGCATACGTGGCGTCGGCGGTGCGCAGACCGCGAACCACTTCAACCAATTGCATCACCGGTACCGGGTTGAAAAAGTGCACCCCGATAAATCGCTCAGGGTTCGGCAGCGGCGTGGCCAGTTCGGTGATCGACAGGGACGAGGTGTTTGACGCAATCACACAGTGCGCGCTCACTTCACCGGCCACCCGGCTCAGCACCTCGCGCTTGAGCGCCAGGCGCTCAGTGGCTGCTTCAATCGCCATGTCCACGCCCTGCAGACACGTGTAGTCAGTACTCATCTGCACTCGGCAAAGAACTTGGAGCTTTTGCGCCTGATCCAGCATCCCTTTAGCCACTTGCCGCTCGAGGTGTTTGTCGAGGGTTGCGGCGGCCTTTTCCAGCATCTGCGGGGAGATATCCAGCAACCGGACCGACAACCCGGCACTGGCACACACGTAGGCAATCCCGCTGCCCATGGTGCCAGCGCCCACTACGCCAACCGTTGTACTATTCATGGTGTGGTCAACTCCGGCTTGAGCAAAAAGTGCGCGAGGGCCGGTACCAGCACCAGGGCGCCGACCATATTCCAGATGAACATGAAGCCCAGCAGGATGCCCATGTCCGCCTGGAACTTGATCGGCGACAACACCCAGGTCAGTACGGCAACGCCCAGGGTGATACCGGTCATCACCACCACTTTGCCGGTGGACAGCAGTGCCAGGTAGTACGCCTCGGACAAGCTGCAACCGCGACGCAGGTTGGTCAGCGTCACACTGAGGATATACAGCGCATAGTCCACGCCGATGCCCACGCCCAGTGCGATCACCGGCAGGGTCGCGACCTTGACGCCGATATTGAGCCCCACCATCAGGGCTTCGCACAGCACCGAGGTGAGCATCAGCGGCAGCACCGTGCACACCACGGCGCGCCAGGACCTGAAGGTGATGAAGCACAACACGATGACCGCCGCGTAGACCATAAACAGCATCTGTACATTGGAGCGTTTCACCACGATATTGGTGGCCGCTTCGATACCGGCATTACCGGCAGCGTTGAGGAACTGCAGCTGCTCGGTGTTATGGCTGGCGGCAAACTGTTCAACGGTCTGCACCACACGGGTGAGGGTGTCGGCCTTGTGGTCGGTAAGGTAGACATACACGGTCAGCAAGTCGCAGTTCTGGTTGAACAGTTCGCGCGGCGCGCGGGTGATGATAGCGTTCAACAGCCCCTGATTCCGTGGGATCTCATACCAGGTCATGCTGCCTTCGTTCATGCCAGCAGCCGCCTGTTTGCTCAGCGCCGCCAGCGACGTGGTGGAGACCACCCCCGGCAATTGCTGCAACTGGGCTTCCAGCGCGTCGACTGCCACCAGGGTTTCGTACTTGGCGCAGAAGTACTGCGGGGTTTTCACCATCACCACGTACTTGTCGCTGCTGGCAGAAAAGTTGCTGACCATGAAACGGTTGTCGTTGTTGTAACGCGAATCGGCCCGCAGCTCCGGTGCGCCAGGGTTGAGGTCACCGATCTTCACCTGCAGGCTCACGGCAAAGCCTGCCACCCCCAGCAGCAGCGCCACAATCAGTGCACCGCGCGCCCATTTACGCTCGGTAAAACGGTCGAGCAAAGCCCAGAACGGGTGGCGCCCATAGGGACCGTCCAGTTGCGCCAACTGATCGTTGGCTGCCTCACGCTGCGCGGCAGCGCGGCTCACACCGGTGTAAGAGAGCAGAATCGGCAGCAGAATCAGGTTGGTGAAAATCAACGTCAACACGCCCAGCGTCGCCGCGATGGCCAGGTCCTGGATGACCGGGATCTTGATGATCATCAACACGGCGAACCCGACAGCGTCCGCCACCAGTGCCATCAGGCCCGTCAGGAACAGCCGGCGAAAGGTGTAGCGCGCAGCCACGAGCTTGTGCGCACCGCGCCCGATGTCCTGCATGATCCCGTTCATCTTCTGCGCGCCGTGGCTCAGGCCAATGGCGAATACCAGGAACGGCACCAGGATCGAGTAAGGGTCAAGGTCAAAGCCCAGGGTAGGCAACAGCCCCAGCAACCAGACCACCGCGATAAGCGAACACAACAACACCAGCAAGGTGCTGCGCACGCAGCGCGTATACCAAAACAGCACGATGGCGCAGATCACCAATGTCGCGGCGAAGAACAGCTGCATCTGGCGCATGCCATCGAGCAGGTCGCCTACGACCTTGGCAAACCCGGTGATGTGGATCTGGATGCCTTCGTTTTCGTACTTGGCGCGGATCTGTTCGAGCTGGCCGGACAGCGCGTTGTAATCCAGCGGCTTGCCGTCGTCCGTGGTGGTGTCCTGCAACGGCAGCAGCACAATGCTGGACTTGAAGTTGGACGCCACCAGCTTGCCCACTTCGCCGGAACGCTCAACGTTCTGGCGCACCTGTTCCAGGCTGGCGGCCGAGCCATCGTAGTTGTCCGGGACCACCGGGCCACCGTCGAAGCCCTCTTCGGTCACGCCGATCCAGCGGGTGGCCGGGGTCCACAAGGACTTCATGTAGGAGCGGTCGACGCCGGGCAGCAAAAATACCTCGTCGTTGATCTTTTTCAGGGTATCGAGGTACGCCGCATCGAAAATACTGCCGCGACTGGCCTCTACGGCAATGCGCAGGGTGTTGCCGCCCTCCCCCAACTGGCTGCGATGCTGAAGGTAGTTCTGCACATACGGGTGGTCGGTGGGGATCATTTTTTCGAAGGCGGCATTGAGTTTCAGGCTCAACGCCTGGTACCCCAGCACCAGGCTGAGCAACACGCAGATCCCCAGGATGATGCTGCGATGGTTGAACAGCAGGCGCTCGACCAGGGTGCCGGAAGCGGGGTCGAACGGGCTGGCATCCAACTGGGTGTCGGGCTCTGCAGAACGGGTAAAACTGTTCATTGATCGTGCTCCAACACGTCCACCGCAATCGCCGACGACAGCATGCCGCGTGCACTGCTAAGGATCAGGCTGCCGTCAGCGGCTTGCGCCATGCCAGTGAAGTAACTTGACTGAGGTACGTTAAGGGCTAAGGCCTGGCTGGCGTCGCCGGTGAAGTGCAAGACACGGCCCGACTCATCGGCCAGCAGCACCGAGCCATCGTCCAGGCCCAGGCCACTGGTCAAGGTGACCGGTTGCAAGGTATCGAGACGCTGCCAGCTGTCGCCGCCGTCCCGGGACTCGAACGCTTTACCACGCAGGCCGAAGACGATGAGCGTGCCGTTTTTCGTGGCCTGCAGCCCGAACGTGGTGCCCTCGTAGGGCGACGCCAGCGCCTGGAAGCTCTGCCCCTGGTCACGCGAGCGCAACAGCGTGCCCTGCTCGCCCGCAATGAACAGGTCCGCGCCGGATTGCGCGATGGCGTACAGGTGCAGCTCTGAAGGGTTGTCGATGGCGGTGCGCAGCGGCTGCCATGTCTGCCCGCCGTCACGGGTCATAAACGCCAGGCCATAGGCACCAACCACCCAGCCGGTGTTTGCATCGAGGAACAGCACGTCGAGCAACGGTTTGTCGGGGCCCTCGTCCACTAGTTGCTGAGCTTGGGCGATCTGCTCTGCGCCCTGGCCACGCTGGGCCGCTTGCAATTCGAGCTGGGCGGCCTGGACCCCATCCAACTGGCGCGTCCAGGTCAGGCCGGCGTCCAGGGTGTGCAAGACGGTGCCGGCATGCCCGACCGCCCAGCCTTCCACGTCGTCGATGAAACGCACTTTGACCAGCGTCACGCCGACCGGTGATTGCAGCTGTTGCCAGCTTTTACCATCGTCATCCGAGGCAATAATGAATCCACGCTCGCCCACCGCCACCAGGCGTTTGCCGGCCCTGGCCACACTCAACATGACCGATTGGGCGGCAAGGGCGCTGGTGATCGCCGGTTGCATGGGCATTTCATCAGTTGCCTGCGCAAAGCTGCTCATTAGTAGCGTCACGAGTGACGCCATGAGTGCATGGCAGGCGATGGACCACGGTGTGAATGTACGCATTGTCGAGCCTCGATGAAGCGGTCCCAGGGGCTGCCCCCGGGAACACAGGTTTGAACACGCAGGTGCGAGGCTTAGCGCACAGAGCCTGAGGCCACGGAATTCCCCGTGAAGAAATTTTCGGGCTTGCGCGGGATAACGCTGTAGGTTTCGCCATTGAGGCTTTGCACGACGCTGTAGGTCTTGGCTTGCAGGTTGTAGATCACCACCGGCTTGACCACCACCGCAGGAATCGACGGCACTACGAACGGCAGTACCTGGGACACGCGCCACAGCTTGCCTTCGGCGTCGTAACCATCGACCAGGGAGACGGTCCAGCTGTCTTCATCGATGAAGAATCGGCGCTTGGGCACGGCGTGCCGTTTACCGGGTGCGACGGTAGCTTCCAGCTCCCACACGCGGTGCAGTTCCCAGCGCACCTTGTCGGCATTCAGATGATTGGCAACGAAGGCGTCATCGCGTTTTTGCGCGTTGAACGCATTGTCGTTGTAGGGGATGTACAGCTCTTTTTTGCCCACCAGCTTCCAGTCATAACGATCCGGGTGGCCGATAAAGCCGTGCACTTCGTCGAAGTAGTTGGCCCCCGAGGCCACGAAGTCCGGCGTGTCATAGCCCACGGTCGGTGCACGACGCACGCGACGCTGGCCGACCAGGTATTGCCAGGCTTCACGCGGTTCCTGCGGGTTGACGCTGTCATGGGTGACCAACGACTCACCGGCCTTGAACGGCGGCTCATTGGTCAAGAAACGCAGCAACGCATATTGGCCGTTCCAGGCCTGGGCGCTGCCCTCTTTATAGTAGTAAGGGTATTGCCAGTTCTCGACGCCTCGGCTGGCCAGGGTCTGGGTGCCATCGGCGTTGCCGATGATGTTGGCGTAGCCCATCTGGATCGATTCGGCTTCGACCCGCAGCAGGAAATTCCAGATCACTTCGTTGCCGTTCTTGGGGATCGGGAACGGGATGCCGCCGTAGCAACCTTCCACCGACAGGCCATTGCTGGTGGTCTTGCACTGGGTGGCATTGGCGAAGGTGTTTTGATAGACGCTGTCGGGCGCCGCAGCGGTGCGATGCGTGGGGTACACATCGAGGTGATAGGTGTCGGGGTATTTGGCCAGGAGCGCCTTGGTGCCTTCGGTCAATTTGTCGGCGTATTGTGCGGCGTTCTTCGCGGTGATTCTGAGCACCGGCTTCTCACCGGGGAACGGGTCCGCTGGCACGTCGCCGAATTTGGCGCCGGCGACATCCTTGGTCAGCCCGCCGGTCCATGCGGGAATACTGCCATCGGCATTCCCGGCTTTTTCGGCGCCCATGGGCGTCAGCGTGGTCTTGAGCTTGGCCGCCTCGTCGGGGTTGACCGCCGCCAGGGCAGTGCCGGCGCACAGGGCCAGGGACAAGGTTGAAAGCAGCAGTTTGGTTTTTGTCATTATAAGAGCCCGCCTGTTCGTTGCTTAAAAGGTTCGCTGGATCGAAAACGCCACGAAGTCCCGGTCTTTCATGTTTTGCTGGTAGGTAAAGGAGTTGGCAGCGTTGATGACCGGCCCGGCCTCGCCGAAAAAGTTGGTGTAGCTCAACGAGGCGTACCACTGCTTCTTGTAGTCAGCCTTGAGCCCCAGGGTCAGGTCGCCACCGTGCTCCGGACCAAACGCCTGGGGCGTGACGGATGAACGCCCGAACGGGTTGTAGCCAATGGTGATCGGGGCCTGCACATCGATGCCGGGAAACACCTGGAAGTACTGTGGTTCGAAGGTGAAGCGCATGGCGAAGGCATCGCGGGTGGTGTTGGGGTCCAGTTGGTCGGAGTTTTTGGTCACGCTGAGTCGGCGGTTGAAAGCCACTTCACCGATCAGCGAGGCTCCGTCCCATAACGCCGAACCACCGTAGACATTGACCATCGAGACCTGGGCATGCCAGGAACGACCAATTGGGTAGGCGGGGTTGGCGTCGTTATCGGAAGCCATGCCGGTGATGATGGTGCCGCCCACGCCGGCCAGGGGTGTATCGAGGCGAATCGAGGTTTCACCGGCGATATTCGCCTCGCCCACCAGGGTGCTGAAGCTGGCGCCGAAGACTTTGATGTCTTCGGGGTACACGTTGATGAAGCTGTCGTCGGCACCGGGCACCAAGGCCGCCGGACGGAAGTAAAATACCGGGGTCTTTTCGTGGTACTTGGCTGCGTAAAGCCCGAACTCCCAATCGTCTACCGCGAATTTGAGTTGGGCGCCAAACTGGCCGGAATTCCTCGCTTCCTTGTCCTTGCCATGCAGCAGCTCGCCGGTGGGGAAAAACACCCGCTCGCCGCCTTCACCCACAAAGTCCGCACCACTGAAATAGCTGCCCGCCGCGGGCAGCCGGGTCTTGTTCCACTCGAATTGGTAGTAGGCGCCGACGCTGACCGTGTCGGTGAGCTGCCAGTTGCCCGAGACCTGCTTGGTCGGCATCAGGATTTCTTTGAACTGCGAGCCCGGCACTGACTGCAGTTTCACCAGGTCGACCGTGGATTGTGCGTTGGCAATGCCGTTGGCGCCGAAAAACAGGCTTTCACCGTAAATCTGGGTGAACTGCCCCAGGCGACCGGACAAGGTGGTGCTGCCCAGCTCCCTGGAGCCGTAAACGAAGGCATCGAGGATTTCCGTGCGTTTTTCGTGGATGCGGCGGGTGTCGCTGGTGAACTGGTCGTGGTCGACGCTCACCGAGTTGGCGGTGCCGGGCGAGTCGTTGTCGTTGTTGTGGCTGTAGACGTTGTCGTACCAGGATGCCGCGCTGAGGCGGGCACCGACGTCTTTGTACTTGATGTCGAACTCGGACAGCAGGTCCAGGCGATTGGAGATCAGCCCACGGTCGAAGTTGCGGTCACCGTCGTCCAGGTTGGCATTGGCGTTGGACGTGCCTGGGCCAACGGCGACCTTGGAGTCGAGTTTATTCACACGCCAGGCGTTGCTGTACTTGACCGTGTTGTCCCAGGTCGCGGTGAGGTCGGTGTTGCCGGTGTCGATCTGAAAGGCCTGGGAGGCGGTAGAAAGGCTCAGCAGCAGGCTTGCGCTGACGGCGCAGGCGATGCTGGAAACCGGCAACGGGCAGTGCCGCAGGTTGGCTGTTTTCATCGAGATGTTCCTGTTTTTGTTGTTTTTGTAAAAGGTCATCGCATGTGCGCAATCTTATTTTTAATGCACTAATTAACACTTTGTGCACAAAAAATATGCCCGTAGAAATTCAATGTCAAGCAGATTCGCGGCATCCAAATGAGTCTTTGCACTAAATCTGTTTTTGCGCATAAACTGCGTTTAGTGCAAATTCCAGGACGCCCACCATGACTCCCTCCCCCAGCAGCCCGCTGATCGAAGTCGCGTTGACCAAGATGAAAAAAGCGATTGTGTGTTGCGAATTGGCCCCCGGCGAAAAGCTCAAGGTCGCCGAACTGTCGAAGACCTACGGGCTCAGCAGTTCGCCGATTCGCGAGGCGCTCAATCGCCTGACCCAGGACGGTGTAGTTGAGGCCAGTGACAACAAGGGCTTCAGGGTGGCGCCGATTTCCACCGCCGACTTTTGCGACATCACCCGGATGCGCTGCCTGCTCGAATGCGAAGCCTTGAGTGATGCCATCCGCTATGGCGATGACAGCTGGGAAGCCGACGTGCTGGGGGCGTTTCACCGCTTGAATCTGATGGAGAAAAAGTTGGGCAGCGGTGTGTTGGTGCTCGATGATGAATGGTCGGCCCGGCATAAGGCCTTCCACTTTTCACTGTTCGGCGCGTGCCCATCGCCGCTGCTGCTGAAGATGATCGACTCGCTGTTCGACCGCGCGGAACGGTACCGGCGCTATTCGGCCAAGCAGCGCATTCGCCAACGACACAAGGGCAATGAGCATCAGGAATTGATGGATGCGGCGCTGTCACGCGACAGCGAAAAAGCCGTTACCCTGCTGCGTAACCATATCCAGGACACGCTGGAGCGCACCGTCGAGGCCATCGAACGTCAGCAGGCAACGTTGCAGTAACCTGGCAAGGGCGGGCTTGCCAGGGCAAGCCCGCCCTTCCCTCATGCAGCGTCTGGCTTGCGGCCAAACAACGCCAGCTCCATCCCCTCCAGCAACTCCATGGCCCACGCTACCGTCACGGCACCGCCATACACGTAGTGATCCGGGCGCACGATCACCACATTACAACCACGCCGCTCCAGCCACTGCGCCAGCAGCCCATCCACCTCTTCGTAATCATCTGCCACCCGCGCGCCAGGGTGCTGCGGGTAAACCAGGCGCACCACTTCAATCGGCAGGCCCTTGAGCGACTGGCTGCTGCGCAGGCACCGCAGCAATGCACTGGCGTCGAAGCCCGGCGCGATCACCACGCGAAAGGACTGGCCGGTAAACTCATCCAGCAGCCCCGCCTTGCCTTTGTGGTTGATCACTCGCGGTTGCGGGAACAGTTCGCCGGCAGGTGCCACGTTCGCGACAAAGCCATGCCTCAACCCAGGAATCAGGGACTGGCGGACGATCCCCTCAGGGTTCTCGGTCATCTGCTGGATCAATCGCGCATCACGCAAGGCGGCGCGCTCAGTGTCGCGCTCACAGATCACGCCGCCAAATTCCTTGGCTGCCAGAGTGGTCTGGCGCACATGGGGGATACGCTCGGTCTGGTAGCTGTCGAGGAAATTCGGCGCCGCTAACCCGCGTTTTACCAGAGCAAGCTTCCACACCAGGTTCAAGGCATCGCGAATGCCCTGGCACATACCCTGGGCCAGGAACGGCGGCGTCATGTGCGCTGCGTCACCGAGAAAAAACACTCGATCGGCTTGCCACTGCTCCAGGATCAGCGCATGAAAACGGTAGGCCGAGGCCCGCCAGAGTTGATAATCCCCTTCGGGCAACCAACGTGCGATCAGCTGTTTGATCACCTCGGGCTGGGAGATTTCAGTGGGCTGCTCGTCCGGGTTGATCATGAACTCCCAGCGCCGGTGCCGCCCAGGCCCGACCACAAAAGTACACGGCCGCACCAGTTCGCAGAACTGCACATTGGTCTTGGGCAAATGCTCGCCCGCGCCTTCATTGAGGATCACATCGACCACCAGCCAGGGCTCGTCGAAGGCCAGATCCTCCATTTTCAGACCTAGCCGAGTGCGGATCGGGCTGGTGCCGCCATCACAGGCCAGGACATAGTCGGCGCTAAGCGTGCGCTCGCTGCCGTCCTTGGATTTGATCAACACATGAGCCTGGGTGCTGGCGGAGTCGACCTGCAGCACCTCTGCGCCAAGTTCGACAGTGACTCCCTGCAACTCGGCAAGCTTGCCGCGCAACGCGCGTTCGACCGGAGGCTGGGAAAACACGTAGTTGGGCGCCCACCCCAAAGCAAAAGGTGGTTTGGCCGCGTCGATGCGCTTGAGCACCTGGGAGCCCGTGGTGCGGTACTCCGAAGGGCGATAGGGCATGACATGCTCGGCAATCTCATGCGCCAGGCCAATATTGCCGAAGACGCGCATTACCTCATGGTCAAACCCCATGGCCCGAGGGTTGGTGTACACCGTTTCGGACTTGTCCACGATGAGGGTCTTGAGCCCCCACAACCCGGCCAGGTTCGCGCACACGGCGCCGACCGGGCCCATTCCAACAATGATGACATCGTAGTCCATCGTCTACTCCGCTTCTTATTCTTATCGGTACAACAGATGGCTGACGGGCCAGCACGCGTGCGCCCATCAGTCGGGGTTGAACCTCGGCAGTTCGCCGCCGGGTCAGCCCAGCCGAACGCGCTGCTCTTGGATCTTGGCGCGTATGGAGTTCTTCCATTCGTCCCGGGTCTGGAAGCCTGGGCGGCGCAAGCACATGGCTTCGGTCTGCGCCAGGATCACCTCGGCGGGCAATTCAAGATCCAGTGGTTCCTTGCACGGCTGCGCGGTGTAGAACGGCGCGTCGACGTACATTTCAATCGGGTTGCCTTCCGGGTCCTTGAAATACAGCGACCAGGCATTCCCGTGATCGACCTGAGCGATCCCTTCGATGCCGTTGCGCTTGGCAAACTGGTAGTAGGCTTTGAGGTCGTCGAGCGAATCGAGCAGGAAAGACATTTGATTGATCGGGTTGAATGCCAGGTCGGCAGGCTTGCCGTCAAACAGCACGACCTGGTGATGCAGTTCGGGATTCTGGGTCATGAAGAACAGACGGTGGCCGGTCGAGGCAACGCCCTTGTCGCTGACAATAAAACCCAGTACACGGCAGTAGAAGTCGACCATGCCATCCAGGTCTGCGCAGAAAACGCCGGTATGGGTGAAGTTGATCGTCGGTAAAGCGGGCATGTGAAACCTCCAGATTTTTATGATTGTGCAGAGGACAACGTTCAGGCTTCGTCAATTACGCCGTTGGATAGCGTGCCGATCTCGGTGATCACCACTTCAAATACATCACCAGGCTTGAGGAAGATCGGTGGCGTGCGCTTGAAGCCAATGCCGCTGGGTGTGCCGGTGGCCAGGATATCGCCGGGGTTCCATGCCAGCGCCTTCGATACGTAGGCAATCAAGTGCGGTATATCGAAGGCCAGCTCATCCAGGCTCCCCTCCTGCAATTGCTCACCATTGAGCACACCCCGGACCACCAGCTTACGGTAATCGGGAATGTCCGCCGCGGGAATGAGCCAAGGGCCCAACGCACCGGTTTTCCTGAAGGTTTTGCCCATGCCGTACTGGTGGGTGTGGAACTGCCAGTCACGCACGCTGGCATCGTTGAAGCAGGTGTAACCCGCCACATGGTCCATCGCATCGGCCGGGTCGATATGCGAACCGCCCTTGCCGATCACCACGGCCAACTCGGCTTCGAAGTCAAATTGTTCCGACACTTGCGGGCGCACCAGTGGCTCGCCATGGGGCAGCAAGGTTTCGGCGAAGCGCTGGAAAATCACCGGGAAGTCACCGACCTTGCGCCCCGCTTCCTCAGCGTGCGCCACGTAGTTGATGCCCACACAGATGACTTTGCCCGGGTTGGGTATGACCGCTTCGAGCGCCACGCTTGCAAAGGGATAGTCCGCTGCTTTGCCCTCTACGATCCGTCGCGCCTCATCCATCAGCGCCGGCTCCGCGAGGAACGAGGCGAGATCGCCAGCCGATGCAAAGGCACCAGTCAGCTCAACCACCCCGCCCCCCTTCACGACACCAAAATGCGCCTTGCCTTCTTTACGGTAAGAAATCAGCTTCATCTTTCTCTCCTGTTGTTTTGTGCACAAAAACTTATTTCTTGCACCATACATCATTAAATGCATAATCCGAAAGGTCAGCTTTAAAAAATAATGCGCCGCGTGAGGCGCGTAGATCTGGAGGTCAGGCATGTCGCTTGTGAGTGTGCGTAAGATCAAACTGGACATGGAAGAGGTGCGCCATGAAGGCGGCCCGCGTTCGGCGGCTCCGTTGCGGATTGCGGTGGCCACGGCAGTGATTGCCAATCCCTATGCCGGCCAATATGTTGAGGACTTGCTGCCGTTTATGCAGGCCCTGCGCAGCCTGGGGGCCGAGCTGTCGGAGCGGCTGATCCATGCGCTGGGGGGTGTCGAACAGGTTCAGGCGTATGGCAAGGGCGCCATCGTCGGTGAAGACGGCGAGCTGGAACACGGCGCGGTCTGGCACGAAGCCGGTGGCTGGGCGATGCGCGAAGCCTTGGGCAACCCGAAAGCGATTGTTCCTGCGGCGAAGAGCATTGCGGGCCCCGGCTCACGGGTGATGATTCCATTGGGTCACATTCAGGCGGCTTATGTGCGCAGCCACTTCGGTATTGCGGAAATGACCGTTTGGGACGGCCCGCGGCGTGGCGAAATCGCGTTCGGCCTGGCCATGGCCACGGGCGGACGCATCCATGCCCGGCTCGGCGGGCTGGCTGCTGCCGATGTTAAGGGCAAAGACGGTTTACGTTAGTTGTAACGCGTTGATGCATGCTCCAGAAAACCTACCACTACAAAAATAATATGTGTGTTGGAGAACCCCATGACAGCAAACACGATGCGTGCCGCACGCTTGTACGAAGGCGGCAAACCCATGGTCATCGAACAGGTGCCCGCGCCGCGAATCCGCCCCACCGAGGTGTTGGTCAAGGTCAAGGCCTGCGGGATCGTGCCAAACCTGCATAACATCCTGACCAACTGGGTCACCTGGTTTCCACACAGCCCGCTGCCGAAGCTGCCGGCGATTTTCGGGCTGGACCCAGCCGGTGTCGTTGAAGTCGTGGGCGATCAGGTCTACGACTTCAAGGTCGGTGACCGGGTGTATGTCAATCCGGGCCGCTACTGCGGTTCCTGCCGCGCCTGCCGTGCGGGCAACACCGTGGCCTGTAGCGCCTACACCTTTAATGGCTACTTTGGCTTTACCGCGAAAAGCCCGCGCATGTTTGAGGACTATCCTTACGGCGGCCTGTGCGAATACATCCCGGCTCCCCAATACAGCCTGGTCAAACTGCCGGATAACCTCAGCTTCGAAACCGCCGCACGCCTGGGTTACCTCGGCACCGCCTACAAAGCCCTGCTCAAGGCCAGTGCAGGCCCGGGCAGCACGATATTGATCAACGGCATCAGCGGCACCCTTGGCCTGGGCGCCGTGGCCCTGGCGCTGGCCATGGGTGTGCGCAAGATCCTCGGTACTGCACGTAACCAGGAGCTGTTCCAGAAAGTCAAAGACCTGGCCGCCCCCGGCAGGATCGAGATTCATACCCTCGGCAGCGTCCCGACCCAGCAGTGGGTCAATGAGATCACCGCCGGCGAAGGCGTCGATATCGTCATCGACGCCCTGGGCCCGGGCGCGCCCCACGAGAGCCTGACCCAGGCGCTCAAATCCCTGAACCGAGGTGGGCACCTGGTGAATATCGGCGCCATCGCCGGTGATGTACCCATCGACCTGCACTGGATCATGGATAACGACATCCAGCTCAGCGGCTCGGCATGGTTCACCACCGGGCAAGGCCAGGCCATGGCCGACATGGTGGAGTCCGGCGTACTGGACCTGTCCTTCTTCGAGCACACCACCTTCGCGCTGGAAGACATCAACCATGCGATCACGGGTATCGAAAACCGTCACGGTGGTTTCAGCAACTATGTGATCCGTCCTTGAGTGAACGCAGCGAGAGCCTCGCCTCTCGCTGCCCTTTTGGCAGGCTGAGTAACCTTCATGAAAATAAGAAGACTGGTCACCGGGCACGACGAACAGGGTCACTCGGTATTTGTTTCAGACGACTTCGCGCCTCGGGCGCAATCCTTTGCATCAATCCCGGGGCATGGGATGGTGCAAATGTGGGCCACCCCGCCCCAGCCGACATTGCCCGCCCGGGGAAGCGACCCCACACTTGCCTTGGCGTCGTTAATCCCCAGCCAGGGTGGCACCTGCCTCGCCCTGTTTGATTTCCCGCCCGACAGCATCATGCAAAACCCGACTGATAGCGTTCAAGCCTATGCCGAGTTGGGCGCCGCACTGCCAGGCTTGATCGAATGCTTCGAGCCCGACAGCCCTGGCATGCACACCACGGGGACCATTGATTACGGCGTGATCCTGGAAGGTGAAATGTGGCTGGAGCTCGACAACGGCCAGAGCCGCTTGGTCAAGGCTGGCGACATCGTCATCCAAAACGGCACACGCCATGCCTGGCGCAACAAAAACAGCGCAATCGCCCGCGCGCTGTTTGTGATGGTCGGCACCGCTCCCTCAGACAACCCGGTTGTGTAAACCACCCTAAGGACTTTTATGGCCGCCCTCCCTCACCGCTTGCTGGGTATATCCGGCAGCCTGCGCGCGCACTCCACCAATACCGCCGTGCTCAAAGCCCTCGCCAACCGCATGGGCGAGCACGCCGAACTGCAGCTGTTTGCCCTCAACGATATCCCGTTGTACGACAGCGACCTGGAAGCGGATGGCTTGCCTGACGCCGTACTTGCTTTGAAAGACGCGATCAGCCAGGCCGACGGCCTGATCCTCTGCTCACCCGAATACAACTACGGCGTCTCCGGTGTGCTTAAAAACGCCCTGGGCTGGGCCTCCCGCCCCGACGTCAACTCCCCGCTGAGAAACAAACCAGTGTTGATCATGACCTCATCCCCCGGCGTGTTAGGCGGTGTGCGCGCCCAGGCGCAACTGCGGGAGACCTTGAACGCCACGCTTAGCAGGGAGGTTGTGATCCCAGGGGTCAGTCAGAAGATCCAGGACGGTCAATTTGAGGATGAGCCCACGCTTCAATTCATGTTGGCGTCGGTAGATCAGTTGTTGGGTGAAATTGATCTTTTGGGCTGTTGGCGCTGATTGAAAACTGACCCACTGGGTCAGTTTTTGGTCAGCGGCAACAATCTGCACGGTGTACCGAAGACTGACCCACACCCTCAGCAAAATTGGCGCCTCTGTAGCTGCCGTCGACACCCCGACGCCATTCAAAACAAATGCTCTGCCAGGGTTGCGCCGTCCGGTGGCGATTTGCTCGTAGGGTTCGCCGATGCCCAGCGCTTTGATCCCTCTTACAGCATTCGCACCAAACGAAACACCCGAGCCGACTTCACCAAACGCTTGTACCGCCTCAAATAATGTAACGTCCAGATGTTGATGGCGACACAGCTCCAATGCGAGGGCCACACCTGCGATACCACCGCCAACAATAGCGACTTGCAAAACCTATTTAGGGCGATTAATGGGAAACCTCACGCTTTTTTTGGAATAGCCCTAAGGTGGGTATACAGAAATAGCGCGAGCCCCATAAAATCTATCACCGGACTGAATATGGGTATACTTGTTGCATTCGTCACTCTTGCCGAGATGCCTGTAATGCACCTACGCGAACTCGACTTGAACTTGCTGGTGATCTTTCATCAGCTTTTGATCGACCATAGTGTTTCCGGCGCAGCTGAAACGTTAGGGCTGACTCAACCCGCCGTGAGTAATGCACTCAAGCGTCTGCGTACCTCATTTAATGACGAACTGTTTGTGCGGACATCTCAGGGGATGCAACCCACGCCTTATGCGTTGCAGATGGCAGAACCTGTGTCTCAGGCTATCAACATTCTGCACGACGCCATCAACCTCCAGGATGAGTTCGATCCTACAACCAGCCAAAAACGATTTGTCTTGGCGATGACAGACATTGGCGAGATTTATTTTATTCCGCGACTCATTGATGCACTGCTCAAGCAGGCGCCTGGGATTTCGGTCAGTACTTTGCGAAGCAATGCTGGACTCGCCGAAGCGCTTGCTAACGGAGAGGTGGATCTGGCTGTCGGATTGCTACCGGATTTACAGGCAGGCTTTTATCAAAGGCGTCTATTCCAACATCGGTACGTATGCTTGTGCCGCCAGGGTCATCCACTGACACAGAAGCCCATGACGGAGGAAAGTTTCTGTGAATATGGGCATGTGAGAATCGTTGCGGCCAGTACCGGGCATGGTGAGATAGACCTGCACATGCAACGGGCTGGCTTGCAGCGTCAGATAAGCTTGGAGGTTCCGCATTTTGTTGCAGTAGGGCATATCTTGCAAGCCACTGACCTTATCGCGACCGTGCCGGAGCGATTCGCCCGCAGTTGCACCGGACCGTTCAGTTTGACCACCTTGCCGTTGCCGGTACCGCTCCCGGAAATCGCGATCAATATGTTTTGGCATACGAAATACCACCGCGATCCGACCAGCAAATGGTTCCGGCAACTGATGTTTGATCTTTTCAGTGATTGAATTTCAGACTCTAGAGGCGCATCGCATGGATCACGACCACCGCTAAGCCTGGTAGCCTGATGATGCAATAGGTTGGGGATTTCGCCCCAAGTCTAGTCCTAAAATAGGTTTACCCCTGTTTCACCCCAAAGCCCTGCATCGCATCGGGTGTTTTGTATTTCAAAGACAGGGGCGGGTGCTCGCCTTGGTAGGTCGATACCGACTTACTCAGCATCTTCTCGCCTGCGTTAAATCCTGCGGTCGCTGGAGCAAAAGCCCTGTCTTCGATATCCATTGACCCGATCTGCCAAGGCGTTTTGGTAGCAATCATAACTGTCCGTCATCGAGCACCTGATACCGTGTCTCATGCGCAACGCCTGGTACAATCAAAAGTGGTAACGCTGCCTTATCTAGTCCACCGAATCATTGAAATCGGCTGTGTATGCTCTATCTTGGAAAGCATGCACAGGAAGAAGTTGATGGCCGACGAACGCGGCGAACTGGAAGCGGTGATTCGCAAACGCAGTGGCGTAGTGGCGTTGCAGCGGCGTGCGCGTTGCGTGCTGCTGTGGGCAGACGCCTAACGTCGGGTGGACATCCGCGCCAAGCTGGCCTGCAACGACGCCTTCGTCACGCGATGGACCAAGGCGTTTGAACATCAAGGTCTGGCCGGACTGGTGTCGCTGCACCCGGGACGCGCTTCCAGCTCGGCCAGTCGCCAAGCTGGAAGCGCGGGTGCTCAAAAAGAAGCTCAAACACAAGCCGAAAGATGGCTCCACGCATTGGAGCAGCGGCAAGCTAGCTGCCGAGACGTGTCGTTCTCTGCCGTGCAGCGCATCTGGCGCAAGCACGGACTGCAGCCGCATCGGCGGGAACGCCATCTCGTCTACAACGACCCCGACTTCGAGACCAAGGCCGCGGACGTGATCGGCCTGTACCTGAACCCGCCGTCGCAAGCCGCGGTATTATGCGTGGACGAGAAGACAGTGATCCAGGCGCTCGATGGCAAGGACCGCATGCTGCCGCTGGCGCCGGGCCGTGCCGAGAGCCACGGGTTTGAGTACAAGCGCAACGGCACCTCAGCCTGTTCGCCGCCCTGAACACCGCCACCGGCGAAGTCCTGGGCATGACCGCTACGCGCCACACCAGCGAGCAGTTCGTCAGCTTCATCGGCGACGTTGTCGGCACTCAGCCGCAGGGCCGCGAGATCCACGTCATCTGCGATAACGTCAGCAGCCACAAGACCGAGCTGGTCTAGGCCTTCTTGGCCAAACACGCGAACGTGCGGATTCACTACACGCCCACCTACTCGTCGTGGCTCAACCAGGTCGAGAACTGGTTCTCGCGCATCAAGCGCGACGTCATCAGCCGCGGCATTTTCACCTCGCTCAAGGACCTGGACAAGAAGCTCATGCGCTACATCTGTCAGCACAACAAGGCCCCGAAGCCGCTGAAGTGGAAGTACAACAATCCCCAGCGCCGACACCACCAATTCTTCTGATTCAGTGGACTAGAAATCGCAGGGTATCGCAGCTAACTGCCAAGATAATTCAGAACTAGTGTGCCGTCTCAGAAATAACGTTCCTCATGCCTGTGAGACCATTGCCTCACGGGCTCGCGGTACCTTGTTCAAAATATCTTCCCCCTTAGCGTTACAGACGTAGCGAGTCGGCTGCGCATTTCGCAGTGCCAAGAACGTGGTTATTGAGCTTTCCAGTTCGCGAACCGAACTGAAACTGCCGTCACGCAGGTACACCGTGATATCGCAAAAGAAGCGTTCAACCATGTTCATCCACAAACTGAAGGTCGGGGTGAAATGCATCTGGAAGCGTTTGTGCTTCTCAAGCTAAGCCCTGACTTTTGGATGTTTGTGCGTGGCATAGTTGTCGACGATCAAATGCAGTTGAAGATGCTTGGGCGTTTCTCGATTGATCTTCTTGGGAAACTCATGCCACTCCTGAGCCGATATTGGCGCTCAATGCTGCTGATCAAATGCCTCTGAAGATAATCCAGCGTGGCGAACAAGGTAACGGTACCATGGCGGACATAATCGTACGATTGCGTGCGGATATGCCCAATTCCCAAAGGAAGTCCAGGCTGGGTGCGCTCGAGGGCCTGAACCTGCCTTTTTCATCGCAACAGAGCACCAGTGCCTTATCCGGCGGATCCAGCTACAGCCCAATGACGTCCCAAAATTTCTCTTCGAAGTTCGGATAGCTGGACAGTTGAAGGTGCGTGTCAGGTGCGGTTTTATGTCGTTGGCGGCCCATATACGCTGGACGCTGGCCGGAGAGATGCCGGCGACTCGCGCCATGCTTCGACAGCTCCAGCGAGGCTGACCGATACGCGGCTGAGTAACTTGCTCAAGGGTCCGTTTCAACGCTTCGGCCGGCAGGGATGGCTTGCGACCTCGTCCGGGTCGTGTAGGCGCAGCTCTTCAAAACGCTTGCACTAGCGGGTGACTGAAAAAAAGAAGAGACCGGTCAACTGGGCAATCTCGTTACGAGAACGACCACGAACGGCTCGCAAAATCACCCGAGCCCCACGACCGTCGCTCTGACTGATCGTGGCTGATCTTATTCACCGACTCAGTTCAATTTATTCGTCTTCACTAAGCGCGATATCCTGAAAGTTCGTGTGATCACTCCGAGCACTGATAGACTACAGAAGCATAGCTCAAGCTAGAAATTTATTTCAGAGACAACACACTAGCGACTTCGTTAGCTGTATGCGCGTTGTCAGAGCTTAACTCTACAGATCCGAGACCGATCAATATAGTATCATAATACTGACGTGGCGCACGAGTGCGCGCTGAATGAGCGTAATACTGCGAGTGCACTCAGCAGTTATGCCGCCCTCATGGATTCATGGCTCCATTATCGGGCAGCTACAACTACCCACTGACGAATATGGTTTAATTCACTTGGACTAAATCGCCAGTTATCGAGCGAGCAGTTCGACGATATTTTTGAACTCGATATCCATCTTGCTTAGGCCTGCTTCCCAGTGTTCGACAAAGTTTTTTGGACAAGCACAGGTATTTCTAACCCTTGTTCCGAAAGCTTCAATACGACCAATCGTCAGTCACACATATCACGTCGACGTATTACGCCGCCAACTTCCTGAAGCCTGTCGAGGATAGTGGATATCCTCAAAGGAATAATATGCAAACAGCGGCACACCCTGATACCCTGACGCAGTGAACACTACACTTCGAGCCAGAACATCAAGAACCCGGAAATCAAGGTTTGTTAACCCGTACTTGGCAGCCGCCGGAACTATCCACTCCAGTAACTTTATAAAACTTTTCTATAACTTTGTATGGACCGAAGATTTACCCTATCATTCAATACCTCCACGCAACGCATATTTGGTTAATGTTTTGAAACAACGAGCGGTAGCGATCCAGTTTGCTGAGGGTTTTCAGCACCGAGCGAAGCGCTTAGACATCTTCCAACTCGAGCAGGAACACTACCAGCAACGCCTGGAACCCCTCATAACGTATAACGATAGTGCCTATTCATACTCAGAATAACCATCTCAGAGAGTGCCCATCGTTGCGCATTACGCATGGCAGAACCAAGCAAGCCGGGATCATAAGGAGGGTCTTGGCAAATAAACCTCCTATTATGATCCGTTAGAAAACGTCACCACGGCTGCGTCAGATGCGTTGACCGAGAAGCATATTGCAGTTACTAATATCCTCAAGCAACATGAGGGTAGGAGCAGTCTAAACACGCCAATGGCTGCACCATTAAAAAGTGATTCTTAGAAACCCCGATAAGATTGAGAACGCTATGGTCCCAAACCAAGATAAGAAGCTAAACGAGACCACCGAACAATTTTGTAACCGGGTCAACAACGGCGCTTATCTGTTTTCAAATTACTACAGTCGTACTCTCGTGCTTTTTTGCCTCTTGATATCGAGAATGCCTTTCATGAGAAGCAAACCTACGTCGCTTGCATTGCATGTCACTTCGCGCTCAACGCTAGAGCGAGGTTTGCCGCTAATGTTGGTGCTGATTCTGTCCGGTTGCTCTTTCAGCGATCTTAAGCCCGAATCCGAGCCCATGAAGATAAGCGGGATCAGCGCAGCGCTTAGCAGCGTTCAGATGAAGATTTCGCCTGCCGCTTGGCCTACCCAAGACTGGTGGCAGCGTTATCAGGATCCGCAGCTTGATTCATTAGTCAAAGAGGCGATCGCGGACAGTCCCACACTCCGCTCCGCTGCCGCCAGGGTCCACCAAGCCAGTGCGTTGGAGGCGATAGAAGGCGCTCAATTGCTGCCAAACATAACTACTGACACGAGCGTCACGCGTGAACGATTCAGCTCCAACGGCACAACCCCCGCGCCCGTCAAAGGCACTTGGCAAAATGTACATCAGAGCACATTTAACGTCGGTTACGAGCTAGACTTCTGGGGCAAAAACCGTTCTGCGGTTGAGGCAGCCATCGGGCGCCGGCGAGCACTGGAGCTGGACGAGCAGGCCGCTGCGCTAATCCTCTCCTCTTCAATTGTTCAGGCCTACATCTCCTTACAGAACACATACGATCAGATCGATCTGGCGCAGACGCTGCTTAATCAGCAGGAGCAAATTGAAGAGCTGACCCGAAAACGCTTTGCCGCCGAGTTGGGGACGGAAATCGATATCAAACAATCGCAGGCTTCACTTCCGACGAGCAGAGCGAATATCGCGGCTCTCAAGGAACAAATAGACCTCGATAGGAACAAGCTGGCCTCACTATTAGGCAAAGGGCCGGACAGGGGCCGCAATATCAGCCGACCACATATGCTGTTAAGCGACGAGGTGATGATCCCGACCCTCATTCCTGCTGAACTGATCGGCCATAGGCCTGACGTCGTGGCGCAGCGCTGGAGAGTGGAAGCCTCGGGCCATGAGATCAATGTAGCCAAAGCGCGCTTCTATCCGAACGTGAATTTAACAGCGTTCATCGGTATGCAAAGCCTGGCATTTGATACTTTCGATGATCACAGCAGTCGCATTCTTGGCGCTACCCCTGCTTTTAGCCTCCCAATCTTTGAGGGTGGTCAACTGCGGGGTAACCTTGATGCTCAAGATGCGGCCTATGATCTTGCCGTGGAGCAGTACAACCGGACGGTAGTGGATGCACTGCGGGACATCGCCGACCAGCTTTCCTCTCTGCGCTGGCTGAAGGAGCGTCTTGCGCAACAGAGCGAGGCCGTGGCGACAGCGCAGGCGGCTGCCGACTTGGTCAATAGACGCTACGCCGCCGGGCTTGCGACGTACCTCCAGGTGTTGAGCACACAAAACTCGACGCTTGAACAGAGGCGTCAGCAGGTGGATCTGCAATCCCGAGCGTTTTCCTTGCAGGCCAACCTGAGCCGAGCGCTCGGTGGTGGCTACCTGCCCGAATTGCCAACCACCGCTTCCCAAACCTCCCCAGCAGATAAATCATGATTTCCAAGACCTCCTCTGCAACCAATGGCACTGCTCACACACCATCACCGTGGCGACGGATGCTTCTGTTACTGACTATCGCTTTAATGCTGGCCGCAATGGGTATCTTGTATCTGATGAAACCTGGCACCGAAACCACCGACGATGCTTATGTTGACGGCAATATTGTGCAAGTGACATCCCAGGTCAGCGGAACCGTCACCGTGATTGGTGCCGACAACACCGATCACGTGGAGACCAATTCAGCACTGGTAACGCTCAATCCAGTGGATGCCGAGATCGAATACGAACGCGCCAAGTCGAACCTGGCCCGAGCGGTTCGGCTGGCACGTACACAGTATTATCAGGTACAACAACTGCGATCTGAAGTCAGCCAACGTCAGAACGACGTGCGTAAGGCCCAGGATGATGTTCGGCGGCGTAATCAGCTTGCATCCAGCGGTGCAGTGTCGCGTGAGGAGATCAGCCACGCCGAGGAGGTGCTCAAAAACGCGGCTGCCGCACTGGACGGCACTCGCCACGCTTTGGCTGAGCGTCTGGCGATGGTAGACAACACAACACTGCGAACCCATCCGGATGTTCTGATCGCTGCGAACAATCTGAGAGACGCCTATATCGCACTGCACCGCACGCAGATCTACTCGCCCATTTCAGGGCTGGTGACCAAACGCAGCGTGCAGGTGGGCCAGCGAATCAGCCCAGGCGTCGCCCTGATGTCGGTTATACCCATGGATCAGATCTGGGTTAATGCTAATTTCAAAGAATCGCAGCTAGAGGACCTGCGCATCGGCCAGCCCGTTCTGTTAAGCGCGGACGCCTACAGCCGCGGTGTGGTTTTCCACGGAACGATCATCGGAATCGACGCCGGCACTGGCAGCGCGTTCTCACTGATACCAGCGCAAAACGCCACAGGTAACTGGATCAAGGTCACCCAGCGGGTACCTGTGAGAATTGCCCTTACACCAGATGAGGTGGCCCGTAGCCCCTTGCAACTGGGCTTATCCATGCGCGTCTCGGTGGACACCACTGATACCAAAGGTCCGGCCCTCAACAATACCTTGCCCCCAGTGAGTTCAGCCTATAGCACGGACATCTTCAACCACGAGTTGATGGACGCTAATGATGTTGTCAAACAGGTCATTGGAGCCAACTCAGACGGTGAACTCGACGCCAAACACCTGAATTTCTGACGGGGACGACCATGTACCGAAAACACGCTGCCCTGCTGATGGCGGTCGGGTTGCTCTGCGCTTTAGAGTACCTGCAGGCAGGCATGATTGCCTTTACCTCTGCCCCTATCCGCGGAGAAATCGACGCGAGCCCCGAGGAGTTCACCCTCGTGGCGGCGCTGTATGCCTGCATTGCCATCATTGTGATTTCCAAGCAGCGGTGGCTAGTTGAGCGGCTAGGCTGGCGCAACTTCATGCTCGGTTCCATCAGCATTTATATTTTGGGCGCGTTCGTCTGCGGTGTCGGCAATGATCTGACAAGCTTCACCGCCGGGCGGGTGATCATGGCCCTGGGAGGAGCTTCTTTCATGACTTCGGCCCGTTTGATGGTCAATATGCTGCCGCCCGGGCGAGAGCGTTTTACGGGCATCAAGGTATTCGCTACCGGACTGGCCGGAGGGACGGCGTCTGCGCCGTTCATCTCTTCGCTTGTGGTGGTCGCAGATACCTGGCACGCAATCTTCTGGCTACTCATCCTCGGCGCTGTAGTCGCCGCACTTCTATGTACTCGTTTCCTTTCTAACGCTGTTGCGCCTGAGAACGAGCGAACGCCATCAAGTCCGGGAAATGTGCTGCTTTTAGCGGTCAGCAGTTTCTTCCTGCTATACATCCTGCAGCGCTCGTATTATGATTTTTACAATGAGACGTTTATTCTTTGTGCGTTCGCTTTGCTGGCCGCACTGGGCGTCTATACCTTCTTTCATACCGAGCACCGCAAGAAAGAACCCTTTCTGAAAGTCCGGGAGTTGATGCACTCTCGCTACTTGGTAGGAATCGCTTTGTTCTGCTTCACTTATTTGGTTTTGGGCAGTAACAACTATATCCTTCCGTATTTTTTGCAGACCGCATTGGGCTACTCGTGGGACAGCATCGGCGTAATCCAGTCCTATGGGCTGGCTGGGGCGTTGGCGACCTGGGCCGTGATGTCGATCGTAATTCCCAAGTCGCCGGCACCGAAGAAATTCTTTCTGGCAGGCTTTATGGCTCTTGTAGGATTTAGCTGGTTGTTTTCATCGCTTACTCCCGAGGCCAGCATCTGGTCCAACATCCTGCCCGCCCTGCTACTCAACGGCTGCTTCGTAATGCTTATACTATCGACCGCCGCTATGCATACCTTCCGCGACATTAATGACAATGATACGCTGTTTGCACATGCGTACCAGATCAAAAGTATGATGGGACAGATAGCGATGGCCATTGGTACTACTATTGCGACGTTGTTCCTGCAATGGCGCACGACGACTCAGTACAACAATCTCAACGGACACTTTAGCTCAGACGATCCGCTGTACCGCGAACAGATCCGGTACCTAAGTCAACTAGTTACGTCGCAGGTTGGGGAAAGTCATGCAGGGATGCTTGCAGTTTCCACGCTTGCACAAAGGCTGCTTCAGCAGGCAACATTGGTGGCGAGCATGGAGTATTTCTCGGTAATCATGGTCTTGGGTGCTCTAGCGCTGATCGTCTCGCTGCTACAGAAAACGTTTCGATAGATTCAGCAGTTACGGGCTAGGCCTTGTCGAGATCGCGCCTGCGTTTAGACGATAACACTAGTCGGAAGGTTCAGCCGTCCCCACTTAACTTGGGCGAACTGCGCGGACACCAACAGACCGCCTAATTGTCCCTTACCTCACTCGCCCAGCGGAGTTGCAACGAGCCCATCCGCAAGCAAGCGAGCATCGACATGCAGATCTGCTTCTGGTACAGGAACTCACAGTAAGCCTAATTGCCTGCCCCAATATCCTGCACACGCGCTGGTCCTTGCCCGCAAACGCAGCAGGCAAGCTTCAGGCACTTAACGCATTCCTGATAATCAATCTACCCGACATAGGTTAGACCTTGCCCTGGCGAGCAATCTCGGCGGTCTACTGGCGGATGCGGGCTTACGAGTTCTACTGCTCGATCTGGATAGCCAACCCACTCTCTCCAACTGTTACGCCTTGAGCCACAAGGCCATCGCCGGTGCGTATGAATTCATCGCGCTCAACCAAACAGATCCTGCCCAGATAATTTCCACCACGGAGGTCGCCGGTCTCAATCTGATCATCTCCAACGACAATCAAGGTCGACTGAGCACCTTGTTGCTGCACGCCCCTGATGGGCGACTGCGGCTACGCGCCTTGCTCAACCATTTCCGCCCCCGTTACTATCTGTTGTTGATCAACACCCAAGCACGTAGCGTGCTGCTGGAAATGGCCATCCTGGCCATCCGATCTCGCCCTCTCTCCGATTACACCGCAAATGCTCGCCGCACGCGAACTACGCCGTGGCACCTTGAAGCTGCTCAGCGAACTCGAACCGTTCCGCCACCTGGGAATTCCACCACCATCCTTGCGGCTGCTACTGAACCAGGTGAACGCCATTAGGATCGACACCCGGATGATCACTTTAATTACATCGTTGAGCTTCAACGCTAGATTCCACGCCTGTGATTGTGTTGCACTCAAGATGGGGACAGCCAGGCGACCTCACAAGCTGTCATCATCAACAGAGCTTCGTCGCTGCGACAACGCATGAATCGCCTCTGATTTTCTATACTTTTACTAAGGTTTGCTTCTGGTCGCTGTCCCCCACACAAAGCCAGTTCGTACACTTACATCGCGCGAGCCTTGGGACGTCCGCCCTCCCCCGCGGCACTGCAACTGCAAATGTTCGGGGAGCCTGCCCGCCCCATCAAGCAAGGCTTGGCCAAACTGAACGCCCAAGTCCGCACTAATCAAGATGTCTACTACCCCCCTGCGCCAGTCTTTTTTTGACGTTGTGCGCATGGAGCAAAGAACGACCCCGTACGACGAATTTCGTCAGATCCAAACCTCGAACCATGTGTTCGCAAGCAAAATGGCATAATATGCCACTGAGCGGAAGAAACCTCTTACCGAAAGCTGGAGCTCATTATGGCCACGCGAAACGTTGTGCTCACCCCTCATCAAGAACAGGTTATCCATGACCTTCTTCAGTCTGGCCGCTATCAGAATGCCAGCGAAGTCATGCGGGAAGGTTTGCGTTTATTGGAACAGCGCGTCGCCGAAGACAACGCCAAAATTGAGGCACTGCGTCAGGCGACCTCGATCGGCATCATGGATCTTAAGCACGGGCACTTTACTCAGGTGAACGAAGGGAATCTGGAGCACTACCTCGAGGGTTTAAGCCTGGAGGCGACCCTCCCCGCGAGAGATAAACACTAAGCATGCCTCAGTATCGGATTTCCAATGCGGCGCGCGTCGACATTGTTGACATCCTCAGGTTCTCCCAGACGCAGTTCGGCGATCAAGCACGCCAGCGTTACCAGGCGCTGGTCCTCGCGGCGCTGCAAGCGCTTGCCAGCACGCCTTATCGGATTGGCAGCCAAGACCGTGAGGAGCTTGCACCGGGCCTTCGCAGCTATCATCTCATTTATTCTCGCCAGAAGGCCAAACAGCCCCATGGAACGGTCAAAAGCCCGCGCCATATTGTGTTCTATCGTGTGGTAAACGACGACCTGATCGAGGTCGTCCGACTCCTTCATGACGCCATGGAAGTACATTTGCACTTGCCGAACGACTGATCAGCGACCGGGGCCGACGGGACAGCGACGGTAAGGCACCCCTCTACATCGCGACCTGAGCCTCCTCCGTTGCGGGCCGACTCGACGGCCAATTGAAGCGCGAGGCTCTGGTTCCAACCGGACTATCGAGACCCACGAACAGAAACACGATGCTCAACGTTGCGTACCACTTTCAATTCTGAACAACTGCTTCTTACCTGACATCACGCCCCAGTTGCCGATGACGCACACGCGGATCGATGCCTACCAACCAGTGCCCTAACAACATCACACAGAGCACGAGCATCTCGCCAGTCAATTTCGGGATAGGTGCTGATAGCCAGACACAACAACTCCGCTTAAGGATATCGACTCATTGCTCATATCCGCTTCCGAACGATCACGAGTTTGCCAGGTTCCGGCTGGTCATTCGGTACGCGAGAGCACACTGAATACCAGCCACGGCCACCGAAGTCCGCGTCAGGAACCACCATTCGTGATCGCTCATGTGCGGCGTCTGAGTGGGGCAAAATTGGGGGCATATTAAGATTTTTGAAACTGAAACTACCGATCTAGAGCCCAGTCAAAATGTTTTTGGGGACTCCGACAGTTTGTAACTTAACCCCAAATAACTCCAAAAAGCCTTTAGTAACAATAGATTATTGTAGTATACAAGCACATCTTAAAACAAGCTTTTTCAGCTGATTAATTTACAGCTTTATATCCAAAAACTCATATCATAAAAGCCCCCCTACTTGCCTCATTTGAAACTTTATAGTTCTTCTTGCGAATCAAAAATGCTATTAGCGCAATTTTTTATATTGGAAAAAAGACGGCAACCCCTGGATTTTTACAGCATTCTTTACAAACCACACCCTCTCACTTAAAAGAAAAAAATTAGATTTAATAACATTTATCTATGTAGATGAGCATTTTTATTTTCAATCCGCATAGCAAAAGCTTCTATCGCCCTATCGACGCAGCGTTACGCTGGTGCAATCTCACTCGCTACGAAGCCCAAATTGTCCAGCAGGATTGGTCTCGTCCCGAGAACCTTGCAGTCCTATTCCCCCAATGGCCCAATCTTCACATCGCTTTCGAAAGGATTTTAGACGCCATACGCAATGGTGAACTGCCGTACGGCTGCCTCGGGATTTCTGTTCCTTTGGGAAGCTATGTAGAGCCCTATCAGCTGACCATCCGCCACTCAGACTTACGCCGCTGGATGGAAATTCATTACCCCGACCATAAGCCCAGTTTTTTATTCGAGTCCGGTGAGGATGCACCTGCAAAGGTGAGCCTCGGAACCTTTCTCTCGTTGAAAGCAGATCGAGATGAGTTATCGAGAGCGTTCAAAGCGCAACAGCAGCGCATTCAAGAAATCTTGGGAGAGCTCCAGTCGATTGGACTTGAGAGAGATGATCTCAAAGCCTTGGCCAAAACGAATGGCCAACTCAGCGAGCGCAGCGAACTGACCTATCACAACATCATTGGGGCATTGGTCAGTCTTCTCTTGGACCATTCGCCCGCCGGAAAACCTCTTTCGGTATTCAAGAATCAAGCAGCCATCGTTGATGCCATTGTCGCTCGTCACAAAGATGTGCCCGGCCTCAGCAAGCGCACGCTGGATGAAAAGTTTGCCGTGGCCAATCGTAGCCTCAAAAAAAATAGCTGATCCGGCCAACTGCAGTGCAACAGGCCTGATTGCAATGCAATGACTCATCCGCCGTGGTGCGATTCAATCCATGTCACTTCCCACCACGCGCCAACTGGCGCTAGGAGTGACTAGCATGTCCAACCCATCGGTACCCGCAGTCGAAGCACCTCAACCCCAACGCCACATCATGCGACGTGATGAGGTGGAGCAAAAAACCGGCTTCAAACGTGCGCACATTTACAACCTGATGAAGGAAGGCAAGTTTCCGCGGGCGAAGCGTATCGGACTGCGCGCAGTTGGCTGGGACTCACTGGAAATCGAGCACTGGATTGCAGAACGCCTTTCGCGACAGGAGTGAGGTGATGCACGTGGTCTCGGTGGTGTCCACCAAGGGTGGCGTAGGCAAAACTACAGTAGCGGCGAACCTCGGTGGCCTGTTGGCCGATGCTGGTCTGCGTGTTCTGCTCTTGGATCTGGATAGCCAACCCACCCTCTCCAGTTATTATTCATTGAGCCAGAAAGCGCAGGCAGGTGCGTACGAGCTCATTGCACTCAATCTAACAATACCTGAGCGAATAATTTCTAGGACTGCAGTCGTCGGTCTCGACCTGATTTTCTCCAACGACGATCAAGGTCGACTGAGCACCTTGTTGCTGCATGCACCTGATGGGCGGCTACGCCTGCACAATTTACTCAACGATTTGCATCTCAATTATGACCTGCTTTTGATTGATACTCAGGGAGCACGCAGTGTACTGCTGGAAATGGCCATCCTGGCCTCCGATCTCGCCCTCTCTCCCATCACGCCAGAAATGCTCGCTGCCCGAGAAATGCGCCGTGGCACCTTGAAGCTACTGAGTGAGCTCGAACCGTTTCGCCACCTAGGCATCGACCCGCCGCCCTTACGGCTCTTACTGAACCAGGTGAACGTCAATCGAGTGGACACCCGGATGATCATCCGAAGCCTGCGCGAGACTTTCGCAGAGGCTACCAATATCTCGGTGCTAGACACCGTGATCCCGGACCGGGTGGCATATATCAATGCCGCATCCCTCGGCTTACCGGTCCACCGAATAGATACACGCCCGTCGAGTAAACGCCGACGCTCGCAATCTGCGCTAGATATCATGCAGGCGCTGGCCATCGAATTATTCCCTGAATGGCGTGAAGCGATCTCTTCGGTAATGAGGTGTGCGGAGCCTTGATAAAACAAATCGCCTAATCAGCATTTCACCGATTTTTTTGTTTGATCGACCTTGAAGCCAACAGGGCTTGGTAAGGAGTTTTCTAATGTTGGATCAGTTTCCTATCGTTGTTCAGCCTTCCATTCGACCACGCGACGCGGCTTGCGAAGAGTACTGCACCGTGGTTTTTCGTTTGCAAGGGGGGCGCTCGGCCATGGTGTGGTTCCTCGCAGAACTCTCCCAACATTTCGAAGGTTCAGGGACTGCCGAAATCGTGAAATTCGAGGTCGGTGACCATTTACGTAGCCGACGTTAACCGAGGCGGTTGCGATGAAGAAGCTCAGTCAGGAGGAAATCACCGACAAGCTGCACCAGGACCACTTCACTCAAGGTCCTGGACTGGAGCGACTGTCCGATCCAGTCATCGACACTCCCATGCTGGTCACTCTGGAAGAGTTACGCCCCTACGAACACAATCCCCGCTTCATCCGTAATCCGCTGTATGAAGATATCAAAGCCTCGATCCGTGAACGCGGGCTGGATCAACCGCCATCGATTACCCGCCGCCCGGGTGAAACCTCTTTCATCATCCGCAACGGCGGTAATACGCGCCTGGCGATTCTCGGCGAGCTGTGGCAGGAAACTCGCGACGAGCGTTTCTTTCGGATTCACTGCCTGTTCCGACCTTGGAGCAATGAAACCAACGCCCTACTCGGCCATCTGGCGGAAAGCGATCTGCACGGCCAGCTCACGTTTATCGAACGGGCTCTGGCGGTAGCCAAACTCAAAACCATGCTGGAGTCTGATGGCCCACAGCTCTCACAACGGGAGCTGGCTCGACGTCTTGCTGCTGGAGGCTATCCGATTTCGCAATCGCATATCAGCCGCATGCTGGACACCCTCGAACACTTATTACCTGCCATTCCACAAACTCTGTATGCCGGCTTGGGTAAGCCACAGATAGAACGTCTGATCGGTCTACGTAGTCAGGCTGAGCGAACCTGGAACCGTTATCCAACCGCCACAGTCGCGTTTGCAGAGTTCTGGCTGGAAACCATGGGCTACTTCGATGGCGATCCTGAATCCTTTGATCTTGAGCAGATCCAGGACGAATTGCTCGAACGCATGAGCCACTTGCTCGGACAGTCCTACCGTATGCTGGCCCTGGAGCTGAGCGATACCCAAAGGGTCGTCTCCACGCCTGCGGCTGTCACCACCACGCCCTCAGAAAGCAGCCATCGGCCAAGCGTGCATGAAACTGCGGCAGAGTTGCCCTCCTCCGACACTCCCCCCGAATCAACTGATGCCAAGAGCAAGATAGAGCCAATTTCAGAAGAACAGCTCAGCGCACCCGAAACAAATACTTTACCAGCGGCCAGTCCTCGATCACGCGTTCAACAGATTCGTGAGCAAATCGATCGCGAGATAGCCACCGAAACGACGTCCCCAGTCGAAACCTGCCCAATCGACGACCTCTGGACCATCGCACCAACGCTGGATACGCCCGAACAACTGCGTTTAACCATTGCCGGACTGGCTCGGGAAATGGCGGCCTATGCCGGAGATGCCGAGAGCATCATTGATCAAAAGCTTGGCTTGGGCTTCACCCTAGACATTGAGCGACTTGATCTTTCAGCACCTCGCTCGACCGGCGTTCACCTAATGCTCCTGGCCCTGCTACGTGCTCAAGACGAGGTGAACTGGGAAGATCGCAAGCAAATACCTTCCGCACTGTTCGGGCAACTGTTGTTAGGGGTCTATCAACTCTATCTGCCAGATCGACCAGTCACGGACGTGGGGCTGGAACGACTGCCTGACAGTCTGTTAATTAAGCTGTTTCGCTTGATACGCCTGGCCCGGCGTCTAATCGACTTAACGCTCATCTCTGAAGACAAAAACTCACCGGAGGAGCTGAGATGAACTTGTCCTTCAATATGCTCAATCAAGCCATGCTAACCCAGGTACTGCACGAACTGCGCCTGGGCAACCTGCAACGCTGCAAGGCACTTGGACTGAGTGAGGATGACATCTTCGTGCTGCAATCCTTACCACCGACCACGTTATCGCGCCTGGCCCATGCCACAGTCCCTTGGCTTGAGGTCAAGATTGACTCGCCAGTGCTGCATCGTTTGATTGAACAAGCTGAACGCGACGAACAGAACGAACGGTTGATCAACCGAGCGCTCAAACTCGGCGCCAGCAGCACCATTATGTACCAGTGTTTTGGCTTGGCGCATTCAGAAACAGCCATGCGTCGGCGTCTACTCAAGATAGAAACTCGTAAAGGCCGCCCCCAACATTTAAGCGAAGCGCAGGAGCATGCGTTGTGGCAACGTTGGTGCCAAATACGAACAGAGGACGGCACCGAGGATAAACTCGACGCCATGATGATGCTTGCCGAAGAACAGCAGATCAGCTTGACTATCGTTTGGCAGCAAATCGACCAGTACAGCAACAAAACATGAATGTTGTTCCTGTCAGTCGCTGGCAACGTGTCCTGCAGCAATGCACACAGCAGCTGCATGAGCGCTGGCCAGCACGCCCTACCACTGAACAGCCCTCCAACCAGGCTCTACAGGCTGGCTTTCTGTTTAGTGGCCAATCACACGAAGTCGTGCCACGTCGGCTGCTGTTGGATAATCGGTTGACGCCATTGGAGCGAAATGCCTGGCAGGTATTTCGACTCATGCTGCAAGGCCAGGGCGTGGTCACGCCGCGCTATGAGGATTTGCAGCCTTACCTCTCGAGCGTGCCCTACGGTGCGTCAGCCTCGCGTGAAACCATTGCTCGCGTGTTGACGATGCTCAGGCTCACTCGTTGGCTCAGCTTGGTTAGCCGCGGTCGCGATCAAATCAGCGGGCGGCTACAATGTTCTTTGTATGTTCTGCACGATGAACCGTTAACCCCCGCCGAAGCCATGGAGCTCGATCAGGATTACCTAGACCTGGTCGGACATGCCCTCGGACATGCGACAAAGGCAGTACGTATTGTCGCTCAGCACATTGTGGAGGAGGTCCGACAGGACACGAACATCGATCAGGGTCGGTTACCGACGCGCCTGGACAGTTGGGGCGAACAGTGGGCGCAGCAAGGCTTGGATCAGCCACCCGGTGATGCATTCCACGATTCCGAACACGGGGAAGATCACCGCGTTCGGAATCGTGCAGGCCCTCGTTCGGATTCCGAATCAGGCTCGAACCCTAACGTTTCCGGCACCGTTCGGAATCCGAACGCTGCCTGTACTGTATTAAAAGAAAGTAAATGTACAGTACCGCGCGCGACCTCTACTGTGGATAACCTGCACTGGCCAACTTCGCTGCGCCTGAACCCAAGCGAACGTCAGGCCATCGCCGTGGCGCTAAACAAGCTCAACCCAGCGGATCAGCAGGTGGTGCTTAACGAAGCGGGGGCACGCTGTGCGGCCGGTGGTATACGCAAGCCAGCTGCCTATCTGATGGGCTTGGCCCAACGTGCGCTGAAGGGCGACTTTCGTCCTTGGGCAAGTCAGGCCGAACCATCACCCATCGCAGAACCGCCCCCAACCGCCCCCTCGCGGCCATCTCGAAAAAAGGGCGAACCTGCATCAGCCCTCGCCCAAGCGTGCCTAAACGAGCTGCGCCAACTGCGTGGAGGTAGTGGACGTCAGTAGATTTGATGCCAGTGGCATCAAATCCATAGAGTTCCAATCTACGAAAAATATCGGACCGAACCATGGATCGTTTAGGGAAACGCCTGGGCGTAGTTCCAATAAACGTAGACGTCAGGTATTTGCCCTCTCTCACCAAACCGAATAGACCGCATTCAGCTTTTTGGCTGTCCTTGACCCTCATCTGTCGCAACGTCCCGTCCAAGCCAATGCGAGGACAACACCATGGCCGATCACTATCAACTCAATCTGGGTTCATTGCGCAGCAGCATCACCCTGACCCTGCATACCCACCATGCAGCCCGTATCTGGCAAGGTCGAGCCGCACGCGAAGGCGTCCACTCGATTATGGGTATGGCCGGTTACATCAGTGTCACCAACCTGATCAAACAAACTGCGGCCCAGGACGATCCCTATGCCGATTGGGCCATCGTGCAGCTCGAAGAAAAACTGATGCAGGCAAAGGCTGGGATGGGAGAACTGACCCAACAACTGGACCGGATCAGACAGGACTTGCCGACTCAGATCGACATGGGGGACAACCTCAACATCCACCCCGTTACTTTGCCATTGTACATCGGTAGTCAGCTGGGTTTTCTAGCCGTCTACCTGCTGACCGATTACGACACTCTGGTACGCCATACCCTATTGGCCCATCACACCGCCTTGATCGGTCGAAGAGACATGGAAGCCTGGATCGACGACGGCGCCCACTTGTTACGCAGCCTGTTCGGTCAGGCGCAACGTTATCGACATGCTGGCGTTACACGCGATGATATGACCGCAAATAATGCCCGCGCCCTGGCGGCCGTAGAGAAGTATGGATTGCCCCCGATGGACATCCTTGAGGGTCATCGCCGTTCTCAGTTTGCGCCGCCGATCATTCGCCGTGGTGCTGTAGCAGTGGATGACGCTGACGCTTTGGCAGAGGTAGTGGACGGTCCGTCCGCGAGAGTAGATGAGTCGGAGGCTGATGCATGAATCCCATGATACCGATTCAACCAATGCCCTTCGAAGCGTTGACACCGGATGCCTATCGGCAGCTCGAACACGCTGCCTCCCTAAAAGGCCTTTTAAAACCTTTTAAGGGTAAGGGGGAGTTGGAGCACCTGGCGCAGGTGGCGAGGAAAATCGAGGCGCAGTTATGTCGCCTGATGGAGGCTGTCGTGCAGCAAGCCGGGGAGCCGCCGTACTCGCTATTGAAGATACGATTGGTGCTGCAGAAGACCAGTGCGGGCAGCACCTTTTTGCGTTGGCGTACCCGTGATTTTTCTCGCATGGGTGTGGCGGTTTGGGAACGTCAGGTCTCCAACAAAGCATTGCCGCAGATCGTACGAAAGGAATTGCACCGTTTCGAATGCGCGCGTATCGCACTAAACCTTCAGATGAGTGTGGTGCATTCGCTCTACCGCCAGGCTACGACCTGCGCGATTAAAATGGCCAGTGCCGAACAGTTGCTGCGCCAGTTCACACCCGCAGTGGAGAAAACACGATGAGTACTTTTTTCGTCGGCGAAGGCAATATCGGCAGTGCGCCAGAGTTCCAGGAGTTCGCCTCAGGCAATGACGAGCCACGGCGTTTGCTACGGCTGAATGTGTACTTCGACAACCCCATCCCACGCGAGGGCAGCTATGAAGATCGGGGCGGCTATTGGGCGCCGGTTGAGCTCTGGCACCGTGAGGCTGAACACTGGAGCACGCTGTACCAGAAAGGCATGCGCGTACTGGTCGAAGGTCGTACGGTGCGCGATGAGTGGGAGGACAGCGAAGACAATGCGCGGGTGACCTTCAAGATCGAGGCCCGTCGAGTCGGCATCCTGCCTCACCGGGTGCACAGCGTGGTGATGCGGGAACGCTCCAGTGAACCGACGGCCGCTCAAAATACTGAGCAGGCCAGCTCGCCGACGTCGAAACCCAAGAAACACAGAGGGCAATCACCTAAGGCCTGAACGACTTCAGGCATGAAAATTGCGCCTTTGCGCGAAGTTCCAGGCCTGTCATTGCTCGCTGCTCATGAAGTCCCCCACCAATTTACAAACGCTCCAAAGGTAGCAGCTTCAGCCCACTCAAAGCCGCCCTCACCGACTAATATGAGGAACCTGCCATTCGGGTTTCTCATATCTCGCCCCTGCTACTTCGAACAACGCTGCTCCGAACTCAATCCGGAGTAGTTATATGCGCCTCTTCCTCTGCGAAAAACCTTCCCAGGGTCGTGACATCGCCAAGGTTCTCGGAGCCACTCAGCGTGGCGATGGTTGCCTGATCGGCCCCGAGACAACTGTCACATGGTGTATCGGCCACCTACTGGAGACGGCCCCGCCTGAAGCCTACGGCACTCAATACAAGAACTGGTCGTTGGATCATCTACCGATCATTCCGGCGCAGTGGCAAGTGGAGGTCAAACCCAAGACTGCCGCGCAGTTCAAAATCATCAAACGCCTGCTCAGCGAAGCCACCACCGTTGTCATCGCAACCGACGCCGACCGCGAAGGTGAGATGATTGCCCGCGAATTATTGGAGCTCTGCCGGTACCAAGGCACTGTTCAGCGCCTCTGGCTGTCCGCACTCAACGAAGCATCGATTCTCAGGGCACTGACCTTGCTGAAGTCTGGTCAAGAGACCGTCCCGCTCTATCACTCGGCCCTCGCCCGTAGCCGTGCCGACTGGCTGATCGGCATGAACCTGAGTCGTTTGTTTACCCTTCTTGGTCGGCGGGCAGGCTACGACGGCGTTTTGTCAGTGGGACGCGTCCAGACACCCACCTTACGTCTGGTGGTCGATCGGGATCGTGCGATTGCCGGCTTCGTCCCGATGCCTTACTGGAACGTTGAAGTTCAGCTATCGTCGATGGGCCAGCGACTCATCGCGTCGTGGTTACCGCCATGCTCAGGACAGGACGAGCCGGGGCGTTGCCTACAACAAGTGCTTGCCCATCAAGCGGTCCAAACAATCACCGACGAGAAGTCCGCCACGGTAATCTCGTTACATACTGAGCATTTCCGAGAACCGCCGCCCCTGCCCTTCGACCTGAGCACACTGCAAGAAGTCTGTTCACGCAAGTTGGGACTCGGCGCTCAGGAAACGCTGAACATCGCTCAAGCCTTGTATGAAACCCACAAAGCCACCAGCTATCCGCGCAGCGATTGCCGCTATTTACCAGAGAGCATGTTCAACGAGGTCGCCGCGGTATTCGATGCCCTGCTCAGAATGGATCCCGCATTGCGCCCAGCGCTCGGAAGCGTCGATCGATCATTGCGCTCACGAGCATGGAACGATGGCAAGGTCACTGCGCACCACGCCATTATCCCCACCACCGAGCCGGCGAATCTCACACGGATGTCCGAACAAGAGCGCCAAGTCTACGAGCTGATTCGTAGCCACTACCTCGCGCAATTTCTGCCGCATCACGAGTTTGATCGAACCCAGGTCGAACTGGAGTGTGGCGAAGAACGGTTAACCGCTGTTGGCAAACAGATCCTGGTTTTGGGCTGGAAAGGCTTACTCTCCGACAACCCCGAAGACGATGAACCCGGTCAAAAGACCCAGGTGTTGCCCGCCCTACAACAGGGTAGCCAGTGCACAGTGGACGACGTCGAGCTAAAGTCCATGCGCACCGCTGCGCCCAAACCGCTCACCGAGGGTGATCTGATCAGGGCGATGAAAAATGTGGCCAAGCTGGTCAACGACCCGCGTCTGAAACAGAAACTTCGGGACACCACCGGTATCGGCACCGAAGCCACGCGAGCCGGCATCATCAAGGGGTTGATTGATCGCGGTTATTTGTTGAAGAAAAAACGTGCCTTAACGGCCTCCGCAGCGGCCCATACCCTGATCGAAGCAGTACCCGCTGCAGTCGCCGATCCGGGTATGACAGCGATCTGGGAGCAAGCTCTGGATGAAATCGAAGCGGGACGTCTGACCTTGGATGCATTCGTTGCCAATCAGGCGCACTGGGTTACGCATCTGATCGCAAACTGCGGAGCGCTCACTTTATCGGTACCGGTCGAAGCCGGGCCGGCTTGCCCTAATTGCAATGCCTCAATGCTCAGGCGTAAGGGAAAAACAGGGCCGTTCTGGTCATGCTCCCAGTACCCGGACTGCAAAGGTACTGTGCCGATCAGCAAAGATACGCGTCGTCCATGAGGCGCCATTGGCGTTCATATGAGATTTGGGGGTGATATGCGGGTCAGTGCATCATCAACGGCGCCTGCTCCTTCTCCAAGTCGCTTAGCGGTCGTCCGATTTCACGGGCCAAGGCGATGCCTGTCGCTATCCATATCTGCCCCAGCTCGTTGAACGCTTTCAGGTGAGCAGGATCTTCGTTAAGCCAATGAACAAGGCTGTCGCGGTGTTCAGGGTTATCAGGGCAGTCATGGACCTTGATGAACAGCTCCAGTGTTCGATCCCAGATCAGGTCCATGTCGTGCTCTCGCTGCTCATCCATGCTCAACCTTGCCTCCATTTGGTCCTATCAGACCGCTCAGTCTCACTGGTCACTACGGGATCTGATTCCTGGAGGAACACATGTCACGTCGCGACAAACAGATATTTCAGTCAATATAACAACCCTAAAAGTCGATACTCAACCGTTAAGGATGTTCATGTCAATGGGTCTTTGCTCAACCATTCGGGTTGAATTGGAGAACTCATCACTTGGCACATAAACATCCAACCCAAGCCCAAATCGGACGCATGATCGCGAAACACCGCACCCAGCGTAATCTGACCCAGGAAGAGGTGGCAGAACGCCTGGGAATCGGCAGCGAAGCCATTTCGCGCCTTGAGCGGGGTGTGGTGGAGCTCTCCGTGGTCAAGCTGATGCAGTTAGCAGATATTTTCGACTGCCGAATGGATGAACTGCTGACGGAGTCGAGCAATCGCCCCAACGACCAGGGCCAGATGATCGCGGGCCTGCTGAGCGGCCTGCAAGAAAGCGACCGTGCCTTTATCCTGACGACCGTCAAACAGCTGGCCGCTCATCTCAGTAGCAAATAACCGCTTCGTCCACTGGCTTGACTTCGTCACACCCGCTCTGCTGTAGTGCCTCAGGATCATCGCTTACGGCGACCCAAGACCGATTCGCTCCGGGTAGCTCGGTCGGACTCCCTGAGTTCGGAGCCTTCTCTTCTGCGGAATTTCATTCCCGTTTTGTGCTCGACCGTATCAATGTGGCGGATGACCACTGTTGCCTCTGCCAGGCAGCAGCGGTCATCCGCTACGGCGATCGCATTCAGTCCCGGAGCCCACCGGGGAAACACTGGGCACCGTTTGTGCGCGGATGCGTGCCAGCATGTTCCGACCCAGGCCACGACAAGGGTCGGTTGGTGAATCATGGCGCAGTCAAACCAAGTTTTGCGAGGAGCTTGTCTACTGCGTCTGCCGCCAAAAGTGGCATCTTCTATTCTTTGCCTGGCGCTCCGCCAGGCTTACTCTTCTTTCCAGTTCCGGTGCTAGATCCTTTTCGGACCCTTCAAAGGAACTAAAGCGGTCCATAAATATAAAAACAAGGTTGTAAAGCTTGCCTCCTCCCGCTCAATACGCAAAACCCTGGCCCAATTCACTCTCCATCCACTCCAGGAAACGCCGCACCCGCGGGAAGCTGGAGTGCGCTTTCGGAAACACCAGATGGTGCGCAGCCACTGGCGCGCTAAGTGCTTCTGGGGCCACTTCGATCAAGCTGCCGGAAGCCAGATACTTCTTGGCGAGCAAGGTACTTTCCAAGGCAAACCCCAACCCATGGCTGGCCGCTTCCAGCGACATGTACGAGCGGTCGAAACTCAATGCGTAAGGCTTCTCCGGACGCGCCAGGCCATGCTGGGCGAAACATTGCGGCCATTTGAGCAGCGTGGCTTCGGAAAGCACCAGGTCGCAATCCAGCAGATCGGACGCACGGCGGATCGGGCATTGCGCGAGCAATTTCGGCGATGCGAGTACGGCGAAGGTTTCGTTCTGGACGGTGCGGACTTCGTAACTCGGCCAGTTTGCGGTGCCGTGACGAATGTCCACGTCAATCTTGTCCCGGCTGAAATGCAGCGACTCGTAGGAACACGACAGATTGATCTGGATATCAGGGTTGCACGTGCGAAAAGCTTCCAGCCTTGGCATCAGCCACAACAATCCGAAGCTCGGTGCCGAATGCAGCCGCAGGCAGTCCAGGCTCACGTCGCTGGCTGCGCGCTCGGTGGCAACGGCCAGGCTGTGGAGCACCCCGGAGACTTCCTTGAGGTACTGCTCCCCCACCGGCGTAAGCGTGACGCCCCGGGCGGCACGGACAAATAATTGCCGGCCAATCATGGCTTCAAGTTTCGCCAGTTGATGACTGACCGCAGAAGGCGTCAGGTCCAGCACTTCCGCAGCCCGGGCGACGTTATTGAATCTGGCCGTTTGTTCAAACGCCTGAATCGCTTTCAGCGGTGGGAGGATCAAAGGGGCATCGACATCAGTACGCATGGCAGTTCGCTCCGCAACAAGTCCCATGATTGTTGAGCTTTTTCGTAAAAGCTGCCAGCCGTGAACGACCCAGTGCTGAATTTTTTTCAGCACTGAATGATTTTTAGGCCATTGCTCAGCCAAGGAGCAAAGAAGAAGCTGAGTCATCGGTTTTTTCCGAATCGACTCATAAAAATAATTCGAGGTAATCCTCCATGCTTCTTCAAGGCAAAGTCGCCATCATTACCGGCGCCGCATCCGCCCGTGGCATTGGCCGCGCCACCGCTACCACGTTCGCGCAGCACGGTGCTCGCGTGGTGATTCTCGACCTGGACGAATCCGCCGCACGGGACGCCGCCAACGCCCTGGGCGAAGGCCACGTGGGTCTTGCGGCCAACGTCGCGGATGAAGCCCAGGTCCGACGGGCCGTTGCTAAAGTCATCGAGTATTTCGGCCGAATCGACATTCTCATTAACAACGCCGGCATTACCCAACCGCTCAAGACCCTCGATATCCGTCCTTCCGATTACGACAAGGTCTTGGACGTCAGCCTGCGCGGCACCCTGCTCATGTCGCAGGCGGTGATCCCGCTGATGCGCGAGCAGCAGGGTGGCAGCATTGTTTGCATGTCCTCGGTCTCCGCCCAACGGGGTGGCGGCATCTTTGGCGGGCCGCATTACAGCGCCGCCAAGGCCGGCGTACTGGGCCTGGCCAAGGCGATGGCCCGGGAGTTGGGCCCGGACAAGGTCCGGGTCAACTCCATTGCTCCAGGCTTGATCCACACCGATATCACCGGTGGCCTCATGCAGGATGAGCGACGGCACGCGATCATCGACGGCATTCCGCTAGGCCGCCTCGGTGAAGCCCAGGACGTCGCTAACGCCGCCCTGTTCCTGGCCAGCGATTTATCCTCTTACCTGACGGGCACCACCTTGGATGTGAACGGCGGAATGCTGATTCACTGACGCACCTGGGCGGGCCAGCGCGGCCCGTGCGGTTCTGGATCGACGACGCCAGCCGGGCCTACGGACCTGGCGGTCAATAAAAACAAGAGATCAGACCATCATGACAACTTTGTCGCTCGAAGCGGTTTCGACCGTGCGCTCCAATGCCTACCGGAAAACAGCCTGGCGGCTGATGCCTTTCCTGATGCTGTGCTATCTGTGCGCCTACCTGGATCGGGTCAATGTCGGCTTTGCCAAGCTGCAGATGATGAACGATCTGGCACTCAGTGAAACCGTCTACGGGCTGGGCGCCGGCATGTTCTTCATCGGCTACTTCCTCTGCGAGGTGCCCAGCAACATCATCCTGCATAAGGTCGGTGCTCGCGTGTGGATCGCGCGGATCATGATCACCTGGGGCATTATTTCGGCGCTGTTCGCTTTCGTCGAAACCGCCTGGCAGTTCTATGCCCTGCGCTTTCTGCTCGGCGTCGCCGAAGCGGGCCTCGCGCCCGGGCTGCTTTTGTATCTCACCTACTGGTTCCCGTCTTATCGGCGTGCCCGCATGACGGTGCTCTGGTTCATCGCCATCCCGCTGTCGGGCATGGTGGGCGGGCCTCTCTCCGGCTGGATCATGAACCACTCCGCTGGTGTGCATGGCTGGGCCGGCTGGCAGTGGATGTTCGTGCTCGAAGCGATTCCCACCGTCATTGTCGGGTTGCTGGTATTGAGTTATCTCAAGGATGGCGTCCACCAGGCCACGTGGCTGGACGACGATGAGAAAGCGCTGATCAGCCGTGAACTGGCCGAAGACGACCAACAGAAAGTCACCCATACCTCGGTAGGCGAGTTCATCCGTGACCGCCGTCTGTGGCTGCTGGCAGGCATTTATTTCTGCGTGGTCATGGGCCAGTACGCCATCACCTTCTGGCTGCCGACGCTGGTGCGCAACGCTGGGGTTTCCGATCCCCTGCACATCGGTTTCCTGACCAGCCTGCCCTACCTTTGCGCAATTGCCGCCATGCTGCTGATCGGTCGCAGCGGCGACAAACATCGCGAGCGGCGCTGGCACTTGATCGGACCGATGATCGCCGGTGCCATCGGACTGACACTCGCGGCGCTGCTGGGTGGCAACATCTTGCTGTCGATCCTGAGCCTGTGCCTGGCGGCGTCCGGCATCCTGTCCGCGTCCTCAATGTTCTGGATGCTGCCCACCACCTTGCTCGGTGGTGTGTCGGCTGCCGCCGGGATCGCCGCCGTCAACAGTTTCGCCAATCTCGCCGGCTTCTGCTCACCCTACCTGATCGGCTGGATCACCACGCAGACCGGCTCCAGCGCCATCGGCATGTACCTGATCACCGGCGTGTTGCTGGGGGGTGCCTTGCTGGTATTGCGCATTCCCGCCGCGTTGGTCAATCGTTGAGTAATCGGAGTTCTACCATGACAGCCCCTGTTCCCTACGTCTCATCCACGCCGCTGACCGAGCGCGCCCATAACATCCGCCGCCACGCACTGCGCATGGGACAAGTCCAGGGCCAAGGCTATGTCGGCCAGGCCCTCGGCGCCGCCGATCTGCTCGCCGTCGCGTATTTCCACGCCATGAACTATCGGCCCGAAGATCCTGAGTGGGAGGAACGCGACCGCTTCTACCTCTCCATCGGTCACTACGCGATTGCGTTGTATGCGGCCCTGATCGAAGCCGCAATCATCCCGCTCGACGAGCTGGAAACCTACGGCGCCGACGACAGCCGGCTACCGATGTCCGGCATGGCCGCCTACACGCCGGGCATGGAAATAACCGGCGGTTCCCTCGGCCAGGGTTTGGGCATCGCCGTCGGCGCCTGCCTGGGCCTTAAACGCAAAGGCTCGCCGGCTTTCGTCTATAACCTGCTGTCCGACGGTGAACTGAACGAAGGTTCGACCTGGGAAGCGGTGATGTCGGCGTCGCATTGGAAACTCGACAATCTGATCGCCATCGTCGACGTCAACAATCAGCAGGCCGATGGTTATTCCAGCGAAATCCTCTCGTTCGAGCCGATCGTTGACCGCTGGCAAGCGTTTGGCTGGTTTACCCAGCGCGTCGATGGCAACGATCTGGATGCACTGGTCGCGGCATTCGATGCCGCGCGTAACCACCCCGCCAGCCAGCCTCGGGTGATCATCTGCGATACCCGCATGGGCAAGGGTGTGCCGTTTCTGGAAAACCGGGAAAAAACCCATTTCATCCGCGTCGAAGAACACGAGTGGGACCTGGCGCTGAACAACCTCGAAGAAGGAAAACACCCATGAGCAACGCCGCCAACACACCGACTTCGACGGGCGAACCGGCGAAAAAGCGCCTGACCACGTCAGCGATGATCGCCTCGATTGCCGCTGAAGGCCAGCCCACGAAATCCGCGCCATTCGGGCATGCACTGGCCGCATTGGCGGATGAGCGCCCGGACATAATCGGGCTGTCCGCCGACCTGTCCAAGTACACCGACTTGCACATCTTCGCCAAAGCCCATCCGGAGCGTTTCTACCAGATGGGCATGGCCGAGCAATTGCTGATGAGCGCGGCGGCGGGCATGGCCCGGGAAGGCTTCCTGCCGTTCGCGACGACCTACGCGGTGTTCGCCTCCCGTCGTGCCTACGACTTCATTTGCATGGCGATTGCCGAGGAAAACCTCAACGTCAAGATCGTCTGCGGTTTGCCGGGGCTCACCACCGGTTACGGCCCAAGCCACCAAGCCACGGACGACCTGGCGATCTTCCGCGCCATGCCCAACCTGATGATCGTCGACCCCTGCGACGCGCTGGAAATCGAACAGGCAGTGCCGGCTATTGCCGCGCATAAAGGCCCGGTCTACATGCGTTTGTTGCGCGGCAACGTACCCTTGGTGTTGGACGAGTACGGCTACACCTTCGAGATCGGCAAGGCCAAGACCCTGCGCACCGGCAATGACGTGCTGATCGTTTCCACCGGGTTGATGACAATGCGTGCACTGGAAGCCGCCAAGCAACTGCAGACAGACGGCGTGGATGTCGCGGTGCTGCACATGCCGACCATCAAGCCGCTGGATCAACACACCCTGCTCGCCGAAGCCAGAAAGCCCGGACGGCTGGTGGTGACCGCAGAAAACAGCTCCATCATCGGCGGGCTGGGCGAAGCGGTTGCCGGGGTGCTGCTGCGCAATGGGGTGACGCCGACATTCAGGCAGATCGCCTTGCCGGATGCCTTCCTTGACGCGGGCGCATTGCCGACGCTCCATGACCGCTACGGCATTTCGACCCAGGCCGTTTGCGCACAAATCAAAGCCTGGCTGTAATGGCAAAGCCCAGGGCACTGGCAAAAGTGCCCTGCGGCTAGACGCAAAGGGAGCGCTATTTTGAAGCCAGATGAACTGCTCGATCCAGCATTCCAGGGTCTCGTGGCATCGGGTGAGGAGCAATGGTCGCTGAGCTCGCTGCCAGCCATCCGCGCCCGAGTCCATTCAACCTTCAAACCCGAGCACAGCGCGCGGTGCGAGGTCTGCTGGATCACAGGCACCGATGCCGAACGCCTGCGCCTGTGTCTCTACCGACCGAAAGAACACCCGCGAAACGCGATCTTGCCAGCGATCCTGTACATGCATGGCGGAGGTTTCGTATTGGGGAAACCCGAGATGGCAGACGACTGCCTGGCCGGGTTGGCCGAGGCGTCGGGTGCGATCATCGTTGCGGTGGATTATCGACTGGCGCCCGAACATCCTTTCCCAGCGCCCCTCGACGATTGCTACACCGCCCTCGCCTGGCTGCTTGCAAACCATCGCGACCTGAGCCTCGACCCCCAGCGTGTCGTGATCATGGGCCACAGCGCCGGCGGCGGGCTTGCCGCAGCATTGTCCATCATGGCCCGCGACAGGGGCCAATATTCACTCGCCGGCCAAGTGCTGATCTACCCCATGCTCGACCACCGCACAGGCTCGGGACAATCGCCCTACCCGAGCCGGGGCACTGACACGTTCAGCTGGTTGCCGGCGCCCAATCAGTTCTGCTGGGATTGCCTTCGCGGTGGCTACACGGACGATGAGTGTGTCGGTCTGTTTTCACCCGCCCTGCAACCCAACCTGCGCAACCTGCCCCCTACCTTCATCTCGGTCGGTTCACAGGACCTGTTCCTTGAAGAAGATGTCGATTTCGCAATAAGGTTGTCTCGGGCAGGTGTAGCCATGGAACTTCATGCCTACACCGGGGCGCCGCACATGTTCGACCAGGTTCCCGGGCGTATCACCGATCAACTCGCGCTCGACGTCACCCGGGCGTTGAAAGAATTCCTGAGAAAGAGATGAACAGCGGACTAGGAATGGAGACCCTGTTAGTTGATGTCGAGCCACGGGGGGGGGGGGATGCCCTGCGGAACTCCGTATCTGGCGACGGCCCAGTGTCCGCGCGTTGGAGTGGAGTACGTGCCCGCCAATGCCTGTTCGACCACCCGCACGGCGCAGTTGCAGACTTGCTCGATGTAGATCACCCTCGAAACAGTGATGGCTTTGGCCGCTAACTCCAAGTTGGCGCCCGCTAGCCAGATAGCCTGTGCTTGCCGCACGTTTTTTTTCAGACCAGTAACAGCTACTGCGTTCCGGTCTTAAAAAATCAGTATGCAGCGTCTTGACCCTCCCCTGTGACAGGCTTATACAAAGGGCGTGGTTTGCTGTCGTTGACAGCCCAGCCCAGGTAGCTTGAACCTTCAAGGCTACGCCACGCTCGTGGTGGTTTACCCAAGTGCGATCAGCATTCGGAGGCTCGCACGATTACCGCTTCAGCGGTGATGAATGCCCACTACCCTAGATCCGCAAACCTGCTGCGGATTCCTCCTCGCCTGCACCGCTATCCTCCAGGCGCATCGATCTGATGGTCATCGGCTTGTCGGTGGCGTGTCTTTCATCGCTCGCCTTTATCTTACCCACCCTGACGGGGCTCACTACCCCGTCAGGGGCTGTGCGTCGCCGTTTTCCCGTGAAATAGGAGAACCACCATGGCCCACGCCAACCAATCCCAAGAAGCGACCACTTACTTCAATCTGCACACCGTCGGTATCGGCTACCTCAACCGTGTCCGCGAAGTACAAGTCCGCCGCGGCCAGCCGTTCATGGCCTGCGATATCGCGGCTCTGCACGGTGCCACCGATGCAGTGGAATACACCCGTTTCGACTGCAAAGTCGCAGGGGGCGAAGCTGAACGTTTGATTCGCCTCTATATGGACGCCGTCAAAGCCGAGAAAAAGGTCTTGCTGTCGTTCCGTATCGGCGACCTGTGGATTGACCCATTTCTCTATGAGAAAGGCGATAAACAAGGCCAACCGGGCGCCAGCCTGAAAGGTCGTCTGCTGTACATCGACTGGATCAAGGTCAACGGCACGTTCGATTACAAAGCGCCTGCCAGGCAGGAGGCAACAGCACCTGCTGAGCAAGCGCCAAACAGTCAGCCATCCCCAACGTCGGCTGATATCGAAGCTGAGGATACCGACAACCCAACAAAGTCCAGGATTGAGCCTGAATCTGCACCCACTCCCCGCACGGCCCGCCGTGTCACTACACGTACTGTTCAGTCCGCCTGAACAATCCACGATGTTTACATCAAGGCGCTCAATCGAGCGCCTTTTCTTCAATCAGCACAGGAGAACCCATATGGAATCCTTCTGGCTTTGCGACGATTGCCTGTTCGCTGCGGCTTACGAGGACTACAGCACGTTATCGCTCTACTACACGACAGATGAGATCGCGAAACGCGTTGCTGGCCTCCATCTTGGGCTGGCTCGGCTAATGCCCATCAGTGCCGACTTCGATCTCGAAACTGGTCGCGGAATAAGAACCTTCTCCCCATTGCCCTGCGACGGTTGCGATTCACACCTGCACGGACAACGCCACCGATTCACTCGGCTGTAAACAGCGCGTCATCGGGCAATGCCCGTGACTCTATATCCACCTCGGGGACGCCACTCCCCTCGGGGGTGTACCCCCGGATTGTTCCCTTCGGAGGTACCCCATGAGCACCCCACTCACCCTGATTGAAGCGTCGGATGTCGAGGCTGATCGTATCGCCCAGGAAAACCAGCTGATCGACGAAGCGCTGCATATTCTGGATCGTCGGCTGTTCACCCGCGGCCCCGGCCTGACGTCACCTGACTCCGTGGCTTCATATCTAAAACTGCATGTTGCCCCCCAAGAGCATGAAATCTTCGGTGTGATTTTTCTCGATGCCCGCCATCGCGTTCTGGCGTTCGAGATCCTCTTTCACGGCAGCATCGAAGGCGCCAGTGTTTATCCCCGCCAGGTCGTCAAGCGCTCCCTCGCACATAACGCAGCAGCCGCCATTTTTGTCCACAACCACCCCTCGGGTTGCACGGAACCCAGCCAGGCAGACCGCGTCTTGACCGCACGGTTGAAGGAGGCCTTGGCCTTGATCGAGGTTCACGTACTGGATCACTTCATCGTGGGTGAAGGTCCGCCCACTTTCTCTTGCCGAATACGGTTGGCTTTAACCGTTACAGGCGCCTTCGGGCGCCTTGTTCATTTTCATCCTGGAGAATACTCATGAACTCCACTACCCAAACACCAGACATGCTGGGGACCTCAAATTCGTCCGCGGCTATGACAATCTATCTATCGAACGACTGCTACTGATCACCTACGCAAACGACTGCCCGCCCTGCTTTCGCTCCATACACCGCTCACAAGCTCATCTACTCGACGATGCGCTGGAACTGTTCGCATGCCTGTTCAACGACGACTTCGCTCTGACCAGCGAGGGTCAGGCCATTCCGGATGAATTGGATGAACACTTCAAGTCCACCGGGCTGGTGCGGCAAGTGATCTATGCCGTGACGGGCGAAATGCTCAACGAACGACATCATGTCGGTGACCTTTACTCCCTGGAAGAAGCCCAAGCCATGGTCCATCGTTTGAGCTTCGACACAGGACACTACAGTCGAGCCTGGGAGATCAGTACCGCACACCTCACTGAAGAAGCATTGCGCTACTTGGAACACCGGGCGGGCTATTTCGACTCTAGCCCAACCGGACTGCTGTTCGAACCCTTTGCCCTGAAGGACTGCAATGGCGTCGGGTGTAAGCTGATCGGCACGCCCTGGACCGACGAGAACCTGGTGAAGATCGAGGACCGTCCTTACGCATCGCTGAGGCAGGAGCAGCTCGACGCTGGCACACCGGAAGCCCTGGTCAACCTGCTGTATCTGGCTGCACTGGCCGATGTGCGATTGTTGATTTTCGACCCCGACGCCGACGTCTTGGATGGGCTCGCGATTTTTGAATAGCAACGCGTTCAGCGTTAACACGACCCGCCTTGAATCAACTTACTCACTGAATCGCTCCTTCACCTCATGTCAGGTTCTGCACTGAATCTGACATGAGGTTTTTTCCATGGAGCGTTTTTTCACGCCTGTCTGCCTGCTGGGTTTATTGAGCGCCTGCACGGCGCAGATCCCGACCCCATTGCCGACTAGTCCAGAGAATGCCGGTAGTTCCAATCGGGCCCAGCTTTCGAGGAGTACAGCCGAAGGGAGTCACCCGACAGAGCTCCGCTATGGCCGCTATACGCTGGTCAGCACCGAGCCCACTGCAGAGCAACGTGATCTTCTCGCTCAAATCATTGACGTGAGCATTCCGACCAACCTGAATCCTTCGGTACAGGAAGCGATGCACTACGTGCTGCAGCGCTCAGGTTATTCGCTCTGCCCTGCTGCCGAACCAGTAAAAATAATGTTTACCCGGCCTCTGCCCGCCGCCCATTACCGGCTCGGCCCGATCTCACTACGCAACGCGCTACAAGTGCTGGCTGGCCCCGCCTGGCAACTCACGATCGATGAGGTTAGCCGTTCGGTCTGCTTCGAACGGCTAAAAAATGATGCTGCCGTCGTGCGGCTCGCACCCAGCGCGGCCCATCAGCCGGAGGCACGCCCATGAAAGCCACGACGTTTCAAACCCTCATTGTCGGCTCACTTTGCCTGGCGGTCTCCGGGCTGAGTGGTGGTTTGTATAACCAGTATCAACGCGTGACCGAGCTGGAAAATGCGAACGCCCAACGCCTACAGACCCTGGATACCCTGCAACGTGATTCAAGCACCCTCTTGGATGCACAGGAGAAGCTGCAGTACGCACTGAAAGACCTGAAGCAGATGGTCGATTCCGGCGAGCAACAGGCCAATACCCTCGATCCGATGTTGGATCAATGGGCGCAGGAGATACAGGAACTGCGCGATGGTCTGAGAGCCCGTGCTACCGAAGCTGACATGATCGCGCTACGCGCGCGACTTGAGCACGTCGAGCAGCAACTCCTGGACCTCAAAAGCCAGCCACCACTCCCACCACCGACGCCTTCCTCGGCCAAGCCGAAAAAAACCGCTCAGCCCAAGCCTGCCCCGCTCCTGCCGCCATTTTCAGTGTTGAGCGTCGAGTCCCGCGGTAGCGAGCGCTTTCTGGCGGTCGCACCTCCTGACAGTCGCTCGCTCAATGATATCCAGTTGCTGCACAACGGCGAGCAGTTCGGCACATGGCAACTGAAGGTGCTGGAGCCGAACGCGGCTATCTTCACGGTGACCGCTCACCCAGACCAGACCGTGCACCTTCCTTGAGAAGCGATCATGAACAGAGCGCTGCTCCCCGTCGTCTGTTTCGTTTCATTGCTGAGCACGGGCGCTGCGCTGGGCAGCCCCGTCACGACACCGTCACGGGTCCAGGACACACAGTCCGCTCCGCTGGGGCGTTCGCACGCTGAACAGGCGACGAGCTGGGGTCTGACGGAGCAGGAATGGATACGCTTCGAACAGATCCAAGCCGGCCCGCGTGGTTTTTGGAGCCCTAACCTCGATCCGCTGACTGCACTCGGCGTCGAGGCAGAGACCGACCAAGAGCGTCAGCGCTATGCCGAATTGCAGGTAGCGCTGGAAGCCAAACGCGCCGAGCGCGAGTTGGCTTACCAAAACGCCTACACCGCAGCTTGGGCCAAGCTGTTTCCTAGACTGTTGCCGATTCAGGGTATGGCATCCCCGCCCCCTGCCAGCTCATCGGTAGAGCCGCGCCGAGCGCTGTTTGTCGAAGACCATTGCCCTGCGTGCACCGCCGAAGCGCAGCGTCTACAAAGCAGTGATACGGCGCTTGATATTTATCTGGTGGGCAGCCAAGGCGAGGATGAACGCGTCCGTCGCTGGGCTCGGCAAGCGGACATCGATCCGGCCAAGGTCCAACGCCGGCAAATCACCCTGAACCATGATCGTGGTCGCTGGTTCAGCCTGGGTGCCCCGAGACCATTACCCGTCATATTTCAGCAGGTGAATGGACAATGGCAACGTCTCGATTGATTGCTATTGCGCTCCTGCTGACGGTGCACGCCGTCCGGGCAGACGAACTCCCGCCTCCGGCTTATCAACTGGCAGCGCATGACGCCAACGTCCCTTCCACGGTGTTGTTCGCGATTGCCCTGCAGGAGAGTGGCGCCCGCCTACGTGGTCGACTGCTGCCCTGGCCTTGGACGCTGAATATCGCCGGTACCCCTTACCGTTTCGCCAATCGTCAGATCGCCTGTCACGCCTTGCTTCAGGCACTTGCTCGGTATGACGCCAAGCGGGTCGATGCCGGGCTTGGGCAAATAAACCTGGGTTATCACAGACAGCATTTCTCCAGTCCCTGCGAAGCCCTTGAACCCTACCGCAATCTGGCCGTAACTGCCGCGCTGCTGCAAGAGCATCACGCCGTCACCGGTGATTGGGTGTCAGCTGCTGGCCGGTATCACCGCCCGGCAGGAGGAACGCCAGCCGCACGTTACCGCGCCGGCTTTACCCGCCAACTCGACAGGCTTTCCTTCAAACAGGGCATACCACCATGAAACGACTTCCCAGTGCGTATTACCTCGCCGTGCTCTTGGCTGCGCTCGCCCAGCCGGGACTGTCGTTTGCAGAAGTTCAGCCTGGCGATTTCACCCGCCCCCAGTTTGAAGCTTCCAGGCCGCCAATAAACAACAATATTCAGCCTGCTCTGGCCATACATGCGGACCTATCTGCTTTTGCCGATGAGACCTGGATACTGCCCGTGCGCAGCTCTCACTTGAGCCCTGGCCCGATTACATCTCGCACCCTGAACATGCCGGGCTTGCAGCCGTTTTTCCTTGTCGGGGAGGATCCCCAATCGTTGGTTTGGCTGCATCAGCGTGCGACTGAACTGCAAGAAATGGGGGCGTTCGGCCTCGCCGTCGAAGTGACCGATACTGAAGCCCTGGGCCGAATTCGAGCAGCCGCGCCGGGCATCACCATCCTGCCGGTCAACGGCAACGACATCGCCTCTCGCCTGAAAATTGAGCACTACCCTGTCTTAATCACAGCCACCTCACTGGAACAATGAGTCTGAGTCATGGCCGAGCATGCGATGGAGTCCAAACTCCGGCCCGCAGTCGAGCTGTATACCGTGGCGATCTGCGTCGCCGCGGCGGTGTTATGCGTGTATTCGCCCTGGGCCGTGGCCCTATCACCCGAGATCGGTCTGATTGCGGCCCTGGCCTATGCTCTGTTCGGTTTGATCCGCCTCCGACAAGCCTGGGAGGTGTTGCGCTATCGGCGCAATATCCGCCGGCTGCCCCGCTACGAGCTGACCAGCCGGCAGATTCCGGTGAGCCGCAAACGTCTGTTCATGGGCCGCGGCTTTCGCTGGACCCGCCTGCACACCCAGCGCTTGGTCGAGGCCCAGGATCCGGCCGTCGCTCACTACGTCGACCAACCGACCCGTTACCGCCTGGCACGTGGACTCGAAAGCCGCCTAGAACATGCACCGTTTCCGCTCTCGACACTGGCCCGTGTCACGGCCTGGGACAGCGCCTTTAATCCGTTGCGCCCTTTACCCCCAGTCGGTGGCTCACCGCTGTTGCATGGGGTCGAGCCAGATGAAACAGAGGTCAGCCTGCCGCTGGGCGAACGGGTGGGTCACACGCTGGTGCTTGGTACTACCCGTGTCGGCAAAACCCGGCTCGCGGAGGTGTACATCACCCAGGACATTCATCGTATCGAACATGAGGTCGTCATTGTCTTCGATCCGAAGGGCGATGCCGATTTGCTCAAACGCATGTACGTCGAAGCCAAACGCGCTGGTCGGGAAAAGGAGTTTTATGTGTTTCATCTAGGCTGGCCGGAGATCTCCGCCCGCTACAACGCCGTGGGACGTTTCGGGCGCATCTCGGAAGTGGCGTCGCGCATCGCTGGGCAGCTCAGTGGCGAAGGTAACTCGGCGGCGTTTCGCGAGTTCGCCTGGCGTTTCGTCAACATCATCGCCCGCGCCCTGATCGAGTTGGGCCGACGTCCGGACTATCTGCAAATCCAACGGCATGTGGTCAACATCGACGCATTGTTCATCGAATATGCCCAGCAGTTTTTCGCTAGAACTGATCCAAAAGCGTGGGAAGAGATCGTCCAGCTTGAAGGCAAACTCACCGAGAAGAATATTCCCCGGCATATGGTCGGACGAGAAAAACGCGTGGTGGCCATCGAGCAGTACCTGGCGGTGAAGCGGGTATTTGATCCAGTAATGGACGGGCTGCGTTCGGCGGTACGCTACGACCGTACTTACTTCGACAAAATCGTTGCCTCGCTACTGCCGCTGCTGGAGAAACTCACCACCGGCAAGACTGCCCAGCTACTGGCGCCCAACTACACCGATTTAGATGACCCGCGGCCAATCTTCGACTGGATGCAGATCATCCGCAAACGCGGCATCGTCTACGTCGGTCTGGATGCACTGACCGACGCCGAGGTGGCCGGCGCGGTGGGCAACTCCATGTTCGCCGACTTGGTCTCGGTTGCGGGCCACATTTACAAACATGGCATTGACCACGGTCTGCCCGCATCAGGCAGCGGCAGTGACAAACTCCCGATCAACCTGCATGCCGATGAGTTCAACGAGTTGATGGGCGATGAGTTCATTCCGCTAATCAACAAAGGCGGTGGCGCCGGCATCCAGGTGACGGCCTACACCCAGACACTCAGTGATATCGAAGCACGCATCGGCAACCGCGCCAAAGCTGGCCAGGTGATTGGCAACTTCAACACCCTGCAAATCCTCCGGGTGCGCGAAACTGCTACGGCTGAACTACTAACCCAGCAGTTGCCCAAGGTTAACGTGCTCACCAAGACCCTGGTGTCGGGTGCCACCGACACCTCCGATCCCGAGGCCAACACGGACTTCACGTCGTCCTCACAGGACCGTGTCAGCAGCACCAGCGTGCCGCTGATCGAGCCTGCGCACATCGTCAGTTTACCGAAGGGGCAAATGTTCTCCTTCCAGGCCGGTGGGCAGCTCTGGAAAGTCCGCATGCCGTTGCCAAAACCCTCCAACGACGATGCCATGCCGAAAGACCTGCAGGAACTCACCCAACGAATGCGGGCCACCTATAACGAGCAGGCAGGACAATGGTGGAGTGCAAGCGGTGGCGGTCCAACCACAAACTTCGATCTGGATCAGGTGGGGTAGCCCGCCCCGCTACAGGTTTTGATTCAGCAGAAACGATCCAGAAGACAACGTGACGACATCAGCACTGCAACGCATTGGAGTAAAGGATGGCGACTTCCGTACAGAACACGCCGCCACAACCGATCCAGCGCCCTGGATTGATCATCTCGGCGATCCGCTTCGTCCTGCACATCATCGGCCTGCTGATGGCCTCGCTGCTATTCTCGATCCTCATAGAGTTCGCCGGTTTGCTGCTGTTCTGGAGTGACCAGGGTTGGCGACACAGCCAAGCTATGTTGAATAGCGAACTGGGATGGCTCAGCGAGCACTTCAAAGATTCACTCATCCTCCAACAACCTGGACAGACGATTGGCCGGTGGCTGAATTTCCTCAATCAGTGGCTTCTGGTCAAAACTGGCTTTGCGGATTTTACTCAGCAGGCGCGAGTGTCAAGCCAAGGCAACGGCCCTTGGGGCTGGTTCAACCAGCTTTACGTGAGCATTGAGGATTTCCTGCTGGCCGCAGTGTATGTGACCTTTACCTTCGTGGTGCGCCTGACTGTTTTGGTCTTGGTCGCCCCACTGTTTCTTATGGGCATATTTACTGGTTTTGTCGATGGCTTGATGCGCCGAGATTTGCGTAAGTTTGGAGCTGGCCGAGAAAGCAGTTTTGTCTATCACCGCGCTAAGCGGGCAGTAATGCCACTGCTGGTGGTGCCTTGGGTTATTTACCTCTCCCTACCGTTTTCGCTAAACCCCGTAGCTATTTTTTTGCCTAGCGCAGTAGTTCTTGGAGTAACAGTGGCGATCACAGCAATGACGTTCAAAAAATTCCTCTAGCTGCTTAATTAAGCATTGCCCTGAACTGGTTACTGAATGACGCCATTTTTCTTAAGAATCAAAAAAACACGAGGCAACTTGGCTGGTTCTGTCATTTCCTGATCCATGAACAGTTATCGTCAAAACCCATCAGCGCACTTTCAATAATAGCCTGCCACTTCACTTCGTGGTGCGGGGTCGAGAACTCCGCATCGTGATATTTCTTGGTTGTATTCACTTACCGAGCGTCGACCTCGCCTCCAGATTCTAAGACTACCAAATATGTTTTCGCCTTCTCATAAGCCATTGTAAATCCTATTTTCGCGGATGCGGAAAGCCTTCCGTGATACTTGGATGAAGATGGCGAACAAAGTTTTTCGTCCCCGCTGAAAGGACGAAAGTGACGCCCGGTTATTCTCCGCCGGCGAGAAATACATCCTCATCAGCACCTACTACCTGGCCTACGAGTACCTCCATGCCTACCGTGCCGCCGGGTGCTTTGCCAGAGTTTTATGCATACCTTCACCTGGGGGGCATTGAGCTGTACGGGAAAACTACCAGCGCGTCGAAATCCCCTACGCCGGCAAATTCCTTCGCTGCCTCTATGTGCCCACCGAAAGCGTCGAGGGCCCGGCGCTAATCGTGGCCTAGATCAACGGATCTGGATTCCAACAATGAAACAAATACCGGCGCGGCCTCCTGATGTGGCTGACCAAGCGTGGCGTGGAGTCGCTGATAATCGACCAGCCGGGCACCGGAGAAGCCACTCGCCTGTGCGGCCTTGCTACGCGCTTTGACAGCGATCACTGGGTCCGCGTAGTGATGGACTGGCTGGAACCCGGCAGCAACATCGTTGCCCGGCAAATCGGCATGGAAGGCGGGCCCTAGGCGGCTACTACTTACCTGCGGGCGGAGGCCTTCGAATCGTGTTTCGCATAAGGCGTGGCCTGGGGCACCAACCACGACTGGCCTGGTGTGCGGAAGCTCGGGCTGGAAAAGGAAGGCAGGTCCCGGGCCTCATTACTGGTCACACTTATGCTGGGCCTGGGGCGCCATGGATGTATACTAATTCGAACAGGTGCACTGTACGGCGTACTAGATCTCATCCGTGTGCCGTTTCTGGTGACGCACAGTTAACAGAATTTGCAGATCCCGCTGAAGTGGCGCACCTACGAACAACCGATCAATAGTCCATAGCGCGATCTGTAAATCTTCACCAAGCGTGAAGGCGACGTGCAGCGCTCCAACTTCGACAACAGCATCAACGCCGCCTATTACATCGCCGAGTGGGTGGACGAAGTCTGGGGCGGCAAGAACACCAGCCCCGCTGCTGCAAGGCGCTGGCCGTCCCAAGTGCGCCCTGCCCCAGAGGTGAAAGACCCCACCGGCCTTCCTGGGCTCAGCAGCCAGACACTGCCAACCGTCTCGGCCCGTCGTCCTGGATTAATCCGTCCGGCACCTCGCAACATCCCCACCCACCGCGCCCTGGTAAGGGGCGCATTAGATGCTTTGAGCCGCCTATACGAAACAATGCATTTTGCCACGGGGTATTTGTACGGCCTTGCTTTGCCCGCCCAACGCTACATCTGAAAGCCCCAGGTCACGCAGCACATTCCACGACCCTGGTTGCGCTGTTTTTCGGCCAACAAGCAGGAGCTTCTCTACGACCCAAGCGCCGATCCGCATCTTACAACTGGCCGGTTTTGCCCTGTTGGGCCTGATTGCCACCGGCGCCCTGGCCGAACACATCACTTTGTCTCCCAGAGCGGCGCCTACCAGGAAGCCAGAGCAAGGCGATCCTTGAACCGGCGGCAAAAAAGCTCGCCCTGACCTTGAAGCAAGACAGCTCACTCAAGGCCTACCCAATCATCAAGACCCAAGTCGAAAGCGGCAAAGTCACTTAGGACGTGGTCGACCTGCCTACCCGCGATTGCATCCGTGACAAGCAGGAAGGCTTGTTTGAAAAACTCGACCTGGCGCTGATTCCGAATGCCGCGTAGTCGCCCGCCGAACTCAGGGACGACTACAGCGTCGGCTACATCAGCTACTCCACGGTCATGGCCTATCGCACCGACGCACTCAAAGGCGACAAAGGTGCCGTAAACCCGGGCCGATTTCTTGAACAGGATCAGTTTCCTGGCCAGCGTTCCCTGTGCAACCTACCGCGCCCGACCCAGGAAATCGCGCTGATGGCCGATGGCGTAACACCGGACCAGCTGTGCCCGCTGGACGTCGAACGGGCGTTCAAGAAACTCGAACGGATCAAGCCGCATATCGCCATCTGGTGGACCTCCGGCGGCCAGTCCGCGCAGTTGATCAGCGACGGCGAAGTGGGCCTGATCCGGCCTGGAGCGGGCGCATCAGTTCACTCCAGGCCGACGGCGCGCCGGTGACCTACAACCAGGGGGCTGGAAACCAACTCGCTGTGCGTACTCAAGGGCTTGGCGCACAAGGTAGCAGCGATGAAGTTCGTCAACGAGGCGATCGACGCTAAGTTGCAAGCCGCTCTGCCGCTGATCATCAACGACGGCCCGCTTAACCCCGAAGTCTTCAAGGTGGGAATGATCCACGCCGAACGTGAAGCCAAATCGCCGTCTTCGCCAGCGAACATCAGCCGCCAGGCACTGCTATCGTCCAAATGGTGGGCCTTTGCCGAAGGCGTGAAAGCCGAAGAACGCTGGCTGGCCTTCGTCCAAAAGAAATAACCCAGCCCCAGCGCCCGGCCCGCTGTTCGCGCATGCGGACGCGCCGAGCGCAGAACATGCCGTCGGCCCTGGCAAATACGCAATAAAGCACTCTACCGTGGCCTATTTGTAGGCGCTTGCTCCGTCTTCCCGGCCGTACACTAGAAACGTCGACTGCCCGGGAGGCACACCCCGACTACAACAACGACCGAAGCATCACGACCGGCTGCACGCTTTTTTTGCACCTGCCCCTCTTTGGGAGTCCTCGCATGACCCGATTCCAGCACGCCACACGGCGCCCCGCCGCGCTCGTTCAAGCCCAACGATTCGGCCCAGCCGGCCACGGAGGCGCGCATGTCTAATGCCTACCTGGCCAAATCCATGCCCGACGCCAGTGACGGTCCGCCCCCCTCAGCCAGCAGCCTGCGCGCCATTGCCCGCGAGGAGCGCAAGGAAAACACCTTGATGCTGCTCCTGCTAACCCCGGCCCTGGTGATGGTAGTGGTGTTGCTGATTTTGCCGCTGTGCTGGTTGGCCTTGCAGTCGGTGCAGACCGAAGAAGGGTTTTCCCTAACCAACTACCTGCGCATCTTTCAGGAGCGCATCTACTGGGACACCTTCAGCCTGACCTTCAAGATCAGTTTCATGGTCACGGTGCTCTCGATTTTCCTCGGCTTCCCAATCGCCTACGCCGCCTCGCGGTTGCAAGGTTTCTGGGCGAACCTGATCCTGATCTGCGTGATTATTCCGTTCTGGACCAGCGTACTGGTGCGTTCCTACGCCTGGCTGGTGCTGTTGCAGCGGCGCGGCCTGGTCAACCAGACCCTGCTCGATCTGGGGATCATCGACCAGCCGCTGAACCTGATGCACAACACCACCGGCACAGTGATCGGCACCTTGCACGTGATGCTGCCGTTCATGGTACTGCCACTGTATTCGGTGATGCGCAAAATCCCCCAAGACCTGCTGCAAGCCTCCGAAAGCCTCGGTGCCAAACCGTTCTATACCTTTCGCCGGGTGTTTTTGCCGATGGCGGCGCCAGGGATCATGGCCGGTTCGATTCTGGTGTTTGTGATTTGCCTGGGTTTTTTCATCACTCCGGAACTGTTGGGCGGCGGGCGCACCATCCTGGTGTCGATGCTGGTGCAACGTAACGTCGAGCTGTACCACGCGTGGGGTGCCGCGAGCGCGGTGGGCCTGGTGTTGTTGCTGGTGGTGTTCCTGATCTTTTGGGGCGTCAACCGCTTTATTCCCATCGAACGCATTCTGGGAGCGCGCTGAATGAACTGGCTAGCCAACCTGCGGCGCGTGCGCCTGTCCCACCTGGCCTTCACCCTGCTGGTGGGGTTGATCCTGCTATACCTGATTCTGCCTGTGCTGATTGTGGTGCCGATGTCGTTCTCCGAAGCACGTTTTTTGCAGTTCCCACCCAAGGAGTGGTCGCTGCGCTGGTACGCGGCGTTCTTCAACAGCACGGAGTGGATGTCAGCAGCCAGGGTCAGCCTGATCACGGCCCTGGCCACCACCTTGATCAGCCTGCCGGTGGGCATGGCGGCGGCCTACGCCATCAACAGTTCGAGCCTGCGGGTGATGCGCACCCTGCAAATCATCCTGCTGCTGCCAATGATGGTGCCGATCATCCTGATCGCCGCCGGGGTGTTTTTTGTCTACGCCCGGGTAGGCCTGATCAGTACCCTCAGCGGCCTGGTGCTGGCGCACATCATGCTGGCCCTGCCCTACGTAATCATCGCCTTGCTGGCGGGCCTGCGAAACTTCGACATGTCCCAGGAAATGGTAGCGCGTAGCCTGGGAATGGATCGCTTTCGGGCCTTTATGGCGGTGACCCTGCCGCAGATCAAACCGAGCCTGGTGTCGGCCACCCTGTTCGCCTTTATCACCTCCCTGGATGAAACCGTGGTGGCGCTGTTTATCTCCGGCGGCGACAACCAGACCCTGACCAAACGCATGTTCACCGCCTTGCGCGACGAGATCGACCCCACCATCGCCGCCATCAGCTCGCTGCTGATTCTGGCGTCCCTGCTGCTGGTGGTGATCGCCGGGCGCAACAAGCCTTCCTGAGCAGTGGCCGTCACCGCGAACGCTGAGCGCGGTGACGGCAGATCCTGCCGGCAAACCGCGCAATTGAGCAGCAACCACAGGTACCACAGCCCAGGTCGGCATCGGCCGCCGGCGCGCTTTTTTTTACAATCGGTCTTATCGTCCGGACCTTAAAAGGCACTTCCCATGTTCAAAAACACCCTGCGTGACCCTTCCCTGCTCGTCGAGCGCGCCTACGTCAACGGTGCCTGGATCGAAGCCGACGACGGCGCCACCCTCGCCGTGACCAACCCCGCCGACGGCAGCGTGATTGCCCATGTACCGGCCCTGCAAGCCGCCGAAACCCGGCGCGCGATCAAGGCCGCTGAGCAGCGTTTCCAAAGCTGGCGCGAGGTGCCAGCGGCCGAACGTGCGCGTTATCTGGAAACCTGGCACCGGCTGATCCTGGAGAACCAGGAAGACCTGGCCCTGATCATGACCGCCGAACAAGGCAAGCCCCTGAGCGAGTCCCGGGGCGAAATCGGCTACGGCGCCACCTTCGTCAAATGGTTCGCCGAAGAAGCCCGGCGCATCTACGGCGACACCATCCCTGCGCCCACTGCCGACCGACGCATCCTGGTGATCAAGCAACCGGTGGGGGTGGTCGCGGCCATCACTCCGTGGAACTTCCCCAACGCCATGATCACCCGCAAGTGCGCACCGGCCCTGGCCGCCGGTTGCACGGTGCTGGTCAAACCCTCGGAGCTGACCCCGCTTTCGGCCCTGGCCTTGGCGGTGCTGGCCGAACGCGCGGGCATTCCGCCCGGTGTGTTCAACGTGCTCACCGGCCTGCCTGCTGGCGTGGGCGGCGAGATGACCGGCAACCCAGCGGTGCGCAAACTCTCGTTCACCGGTTCGACCCGGGTCGGCCAGTTACTGATGGGCCAGTGCGCCAGCAGCATCAAGCGCCTGAGCCTGGAACTGGGGGGTAACGCACCCTTTATCGTATTCGACGACGCCGACCTCGACCTGGCGATCACCGGGGTCATGCTGAGTAAATTCCGTAACGCCGGGCAGACCTGCGTCTGCGCCAACCGGATTTTGGTCCAGGAGGGCATTTATGCTCGCTTTGCCGAGCGCCTGACCGCTGCTGTGGCCCAGCTTAAAGTCGGCGACGGCTTGAGCGCGGGCGTGACCATCGGCCCGTTGATCAACACCGCGGCAGTGGAGAAAGTCGCCCTGCACATCGGCGACGCACTGGAAAAAGGCGCCTCCATTGCCATCGGCGGCGCGCCACAGGGCGCGGATTTATTCGTGCAGCCTACGGTGTTGTTGGAAGCCACTCCGGACATGCTGCTGGCCAGCGAAGAAACCTTCGGCCCGGTGGCTCCGCTGTTTCGCTTCCACGACGAAGCCGAAGCCTTGGCCATCGCCAACGACACACCCTACGGCTTGGCGGCCTATTACTTCACCCAGGATATACGCCGGGCCTTTCGCGTCGGCGAGCGCCTGGAGTTCGGCATGGTCGGCCTCAACACCGGCGTAGTATCCATGGAGGTCGCGCCGTTTGGCGGCATGAAGCAATCGGGCACTGGCCGAGAAGGTTCGAAATACGGCCTCGACGAGTTCCTTGAAATCAAGGCCTGGCACATTGGCGGCCTGGAATGACAGCACCAGCGCCGGGCGGCAGATCCTGTTGCCCGGGCCCGGCAAAACGGCACGAACCAGGCCAGCGCCTGTGTTCAGATGACAGACACGGCGGGCAAATCCCGCGCGGTGCATAGGAGAACGCTGTATGAAGTTCACTGAAGGTTTCGAGTCGGTCAGCGTCAACCAAGTCTGCAAGCACTACGGTTCCCTCAAGGCCCTGAACAACGTCAACCTCAAGGTCGAGGCCGGCGAATTCATGTCGCTGCTGGGCCCTTCCGGCTCCGGCAAGACCACCTTGTTGAGCATCCTTGGCGGGTTTATCCGGGTCAGTTCGGGGAGCATTCTGTTCGGCGAGCGCGACGTGACCCTAATGCCGCCGCACAAGCGCGAGATCGGCGTGGTGTTCCAGAACTACGCGCTGTTTCCGCACATGAGCGTGGGCGAGAACGTCGCCTTCCCCTTGCGCGCCCGCGGTGAAAACGCCGCCAAGAGCCGCGACCGGGTCAAGCAGGCCCTGGCCACGGTGGAACTGAGCGGCTACGAAAACCGCTCGATCGCCGCGCTCTCCGGCGGCCAGCGGCAACGGGTGGCCCTGGCGCGGGCGATTGTCTTCGAGCCCAAGCTGATCCTGATGGACGAACCGCTGTCGGCTCTGGACAAGCAATTGCGCGAGACCATGCAGATCGAGCTGCGGGCCCTGCACAAGCGCCTCGGCGCGACCATGATCTACGTCACCCACGACCAGCGCGAAGCCCTGACCATGAGCGACCGCATCGCCATCATGCGCGGCGGGCAACTGGTGCAAGTGGACACGCCACGGCGCCTGCACGATCACCCCTCGGACGATTTCGTCGCTAGTTTTATCGGCGAGAGCACCTTGATTCCCTTGCAGCGCGGCAGCGGCAATGACCTGAGCCTGGGCGCCACGCCGCTGCGCACCACGCGGCCGATCCCGGCCTCGGGCGACCTGTTCCTGGCCCTGCAATCAGAGAAGCTGCTGCTGGACAACGACAGCGCCGGCCCGGAATGGAACCGCCTGCGCGGGCGGGTTTCGGACATTGTGTTCCAGGGCGAAAGCCTCAAGGTGTTTGTCGACTTGGACGGCGGCCCCACCGTCAGCCTGCGCCAACCCAGCCACCACGAAGGCAACCTCAGCCTGCCGCCGATCGGCGCGCCGATGCTGATGCGCCTGCACCCCGAAGACACCATCGTGGTTCCCCGGGCGAGCGCCTGATAAGCCAATGACGGCACCTTTGGGCGGCCCTGGGCAGCGGCCCGGGCGCCCCGCCGCTAGGCCCGGCAAGAGCACAGTCAAATGTTTCGCCAAACCCCTGAAAAACAGTCGATCACAGCACCAGGCTAGGCAAATACAGCGCGTGGCGCGCCGGCCAATCCTTATCCTGATCACAGACCACCCGCCAAGTACGGCGTTTATGGAGATCGAGATGAATTCTGCACTGACTGGAAATCAACGCCTTCTGGCCCTGCGCGAACAGCACGTTCCACGCGGCATCGTTACCGCCCACCCGGTGGTGGTCAGCCACGCCCAGGGCAGCGAAGTGTGGGACGTGGACGGCAAGCACTACCTGGATTTCGTCGGTGGCATCGGCGTGCTCAACGTCGGCCACAACCACCCGAAAGTGGTGGAAGCGGTACGCCGCCAGGTCGGTGAAATCTCCCACGCCAGCTTCCAGGTGGTTGCCTACGAGTCGTACATCCAGGTCGCAGCGCGCCTGAATAAAATGATCGGCGGCGAGCAGCACTACAAAAGCGTGCTGTTCACCTCGGGCGCCGAAGCCGTGGAAAACGCGATCAAGATCGCCCGTGGCCACACCAACCGCCCGGCGGTGATTTCCTTTCGTGGCGGCTTCCATGGCCGCACCCTGCTGGGCGTGACCCTGACCGGCATGAGCCAGCCCTACAAGCAGAACTTCGGGCCCTTCCCGGCCGAGATCTACCACGCCACCTACCCCAACGAATATCGCGGAATCAGCGGCGACGACGCCCTGTCTGAGCTCGACACCCTGTTCGCCACCGACGTGGCGCCAGAACGGGTAGCGGCGATCATCATTGAACCGGTGCAGGGCGACGGCGGTTTCCTGGCCGCTCCCAAGGCCTTCCTCCAGGCTCTGCGCCAGCGCTGCACCGAGCACGGCATTGTGCTGATCCTGGATGAAATCCAGGCCGGTTTTGGTCGCACTGGGACCCTGTTCGGCTTCCAGCACGCCGACATCCAGCCTGACCTGGTGACCGTGGCCAAAAGCCTGGCCGGTGGCATGCCGCTGTCGGCCGTGGTCGGCCGCGCCGAGATCATGGACGCCCCCACCCCCGGCGGCCTGGGCGGCACCTACGGCGGCAATGCCGTGGCCTGCGCAGCCGCCCTGGCGGTGATGGACCTGTTCGAGGAACAAGACCTGCTGGGCCATAGTGAACAGCTGGCGGCGCAACTGCGCGAAGGTTTGCTGGCCCTGCAACAACGTTATCCGCGTATCGGCGACGTGCGCGGCCTGGGCTTTATGCAGGCCATCGAGATCGTCGCCGCCGACGCCGCGCAAAGCCCCGACGCAGCGCTGGCGCAGAAGATCATCGACGAAGCGCGCAACGCCGGGCTGCTGGTGATCAAGTGCGGCGTCTACCGCAACGTGGTGCGGTTCCTCGCGCCGCTGGTGACCACCCCGGAGCAACTGGCAGAAGCCTTGCAAATGCTTGACCAGGCCCTGGCCGCCGCTGGTGCCTGAGCACCACCCGCAGCACCCAAGGTAAAGGCCAGGCCCGACCCGCTCACCCCGGGTCGGGCTTTTGCCTGATGACTCAGGAAGCCCATTCGGATTACCCAGGAGCGGCACATGAAAGTCACCCAGTACAAAGCGTTGGGCCTGTCCTTCGGTACCTTGGTCGATTGCGAACGGGGCATCCTCGAAGGCCTGCGGCCGTTGTCGGTGCAAACCGCCGACCTGCACAGCGACGAGCAGGTGCTCAGTGCCTACCGGCGCACCGCCCTGGAACTGGCCGCCCAAGGTCAGGCCGGCAGCGCCACGGCGTTCCATGGCCAGCTGTACCAGCGCCTGGCGCATCAATTGCATGTAGTTGCGGGCTGGGATGAAAGTGTTGCCTTTAGTACCGCGTCCGGCCAATGGCCAATTTTCGAGGACGCGCCCGGCGCCTTGCAGTACCTCAGCAAGTTTTATCGGTTGGTGTTGATCGCCCCGCCCCATGGCATGGACATCGACACCCTGACCCTGCGTTTGCCCATCGAGTTCGACGCCATCATCGAACCCCAGGCCAATGACTGGCACACCAGCTTGGAGCACGCCCTGGGCCGGCTGGGCCTGCAACGCAGTGAGATGTTGCCGGTACGCAGCACAGAAGTGGATGACCCATGGAACCTGCGGGTGGACTTCCCGGTGTGCACCTTGCGCCGTGATCAGCGCCAGCCCTGGAATCATTCTCAGCAGGCCCTGGACGGCAAACGCTGTGAATACGCCAGCTTGGCCGACCTGGTGCACGCGCACCAGAAGGCGCTGCACGCCTGACCCAGTATTCAAGACTTACATTGCGGGGAGTCAACGATGGAAGCGGTAACCAAACTCGATCGTATCGACATCAACATCTTGGTCCAACTGCAAAAAGACGGACGTATGACCAACGTTAGCCTCGCCGAAGCCGTCGGCCTCTCCCCCAGCCCCTGCCTACAGCGGGTCAAACGCCTAGAAACCGCAGGCTACATCAGCGGCTACGAAGCCCATGTCAACCTGGCCAAGTTAGCCAACTCGGTGACGGTGTTCACCGAGGTTACGCTGTCCGACCACAAGCGTTCCGACTTCGCCAAGTTCGAGTCGAGCATTCGCAATATCGATGAGGTGCTGGAGTGCCACTTGATCAGCGGCGGTTATGACTACCTGGTGCGGTTCCTGACCACCAGCATCCAGCACTACCAGGAGTTGATGGAGTCAATCCTGGACAAGAACATCGGCATCGAAAAGTACTTCAGCTACATCGTCATCAAGTCGCCGGTGGTCAAGAGCACCGTGCCCTTGCACAGCCTGTTGCGCTCGGCCTGATCGACCGCAAGCACCGGGCCGAACGGCCCCCGGTATATCTCAGGAGAGGATGCAGAAAATCTTGCGCACCGTCTGCGTGCTGCTCCAAGCGTTGCTCGCCCCGGCCGGCACCACCACGGTTTCCCCGGAATGCACGGTGCAAGGCGCAGCGCCTTCAGGGCTGAGGGTGATCGCCCCCTTGAGGATGTGCATCAACTCGCAGTAGCCCGGCTCCACAGTCTTGCGCGCATAAGCCTCACACTCCCAAACCCCGATACGCAGGTTGGCCGCGCTGAACAGGGTCTGGCTCCAGGCCTGTGGCGTGGCGCTGAGCAGCACCTCGAGCGCTGGCGGGTTGCACGCCTGCAACTCAATGAACGGGTCGATCTTCAGCGGTTGCGAAGGCATCGGCGCCGTGTGCGACAGGCCAGGAAAGACCATGCACAGGTAGCGCAGGTCGCCGGGCTGGTGCCAGTCCAGGGTGATGCCCCGTGGAATCACGAAGCAGTCCCCCGGGTGCAGGCTGATGTTGAAACCCTGGCCCTGCAGCACCAGGGTGCCGGACTCGACAATGCCCAGTTCGACCCATGGAAAGTCCTCGATCACCCGCCGCGTCCCGGAACTCTGCAGCCCCCCCACTCCGTAGCCTTGCTCGGCGTCGTACCAATGCAGGGAACGGCCATGGGCCAGGGGGTCGTCGACCCAGGTCAGGTTGTCGCTGGGCAAGCGCCGGGCGCTGGCCGGGTGGCAGTAATGCAGCATCGCGGGCATGAGATCAGGCTCTGAGTTAGCGACCAATCAGGTCGAGGAACTGCTGCCAGCCTGCCGCCAGGCGAACGCCTGGGGCGCGGAAGGCATGCAGGGGAATCGGCTGGAACTTGTCGCCGGCCAACAGGCCAAGGTCGAGCTTCTCGCCAGCGCTCATGCGCGCCAGTTGCCCGCCCATGTAGGTCGACATTGCCACCCCGCCGCCGTTGTAGCCGATGGCATAGAAGCTCTGCTCATCCAACTGGCCGGCGTGGGGCAGGTAATCCAGGGTCATGGCCACCAGGCCCGACCAGCGAAAGGCGATGGGCGTGTCACGCAGGATCGGAAACACCTCACCCAGGCTGCGTTGCAAGGGGCGAAAGGCGCTCTCGGAATCGTTTTTTCCAAAGGCCCCGCGTCCACCAAAAATCAAGCGGTCGCCCACCACCCGGAACCAACGCAGCATTCGTTTGGTATCGCCGCACACCTGGCCCCCGGGCAGCAGCGTGGACAGCACCGCCGGGGCCAGGGGCTCGGTGGCGATGATCGCACTGCGAAACGGAATCAACCGTCGGTGCAAGGTGTCAGTGACCGGGGTCAGGTCGGAATACCCGTTGGTGGCGTAGATCACCTGCCGCGCGCTGACCCGCCCCTGGGGCGTTTCGATGATCATGCGCTGGCCCTCGCGGCGCACCTGCTGCGCCGGGCTGTTGATGTAGATTTTGACCCCGTTGCCAATAAGGTGGCGGGCCATGCCTTGGGCGTAGTTCAGCGGGTGAATGCCCCCGGCCTTGGGCGTCAGCAGGCCGCCATGGAACAGGTTGGAGCCGGTGTACTCCGCCACTTGGGCAGCGTTGAGCATGTAGGACGAGGCGCCACCGGTTTCGCGTTTGATCCACTCGGCAGCGGCTTGCAGCCCGGCCAGGGCGTGGGGGTTGTGCGCTGCGGCAATGTGCCCGCCCAGACGCAATTGGGCCTGGTCCAGGCCCAGGGTTTCGACGGTTTCCACCAAGCTGTCCACGGCGTCATAGCCGATGCGGTACATGCGCAGCGCTGTGTCACGGCCAAAACGCGCCATCAGCGCGGCAAACCCCACGCGAAACTTGGGCGACACCACCCCACCGTTGCGCCCGCTGGCACCCCAGGCCAGGGTATTGGCCTCGATCAGCAACGGCTCGCGGCCGCTTAACGCGATATGCCGCGCGGCGCTCAAGCCAGTGTAGCCGGCGCCGATAATCGCCACGTCGCACTGGCGCTCACCTTCGAGCGATTGCAGCGCGGGGCCGGGTTCGGCGGTGGCCGCCCATAAGGTCTGAAGAGTCATTGCCGGCTTCCGAGAAAAAGGGGCGCCGGCAGCAGGGCTGCGGCGCCCGGGGGCTCAACCCAGTTCCTGCTCTACCGCGTCAGCCAGGTGGGCCAGGCTGTGGTAGTGGTAATGGGGCGTGGTGTGCGCGGACTCCAGGGTGCCACCGCTGCCTTTCTGCGCGTGCCGCCGTTCGATCCAGCACACCTGGTAGCCCAGCTCCACGGCGACGCCGATGTCATGGTATTGGCTCTGGGCCACGTGCAAAATCTGCTCGAAGACAATGCCCTGGGTCGCCAGCACACCACGGGTGTAGGCAAAGAACTGTGGGTCGGGCTTCTCGAAGCGCACGTCGTCCACCGTGACCTTGACGTCGAAGGGTTCATCCAGGGTCTTGGCCATGTAATCCAGAGCCCAGATCTGCGAGTTGGTGGTGGCCACCAGCTTGAAGTGCTTGCGCAAGCGCTTGAGGGCCGCCACCGAGTCCGGGAAGGCCGGGAAGTTTTGTACCGCCAGGGCCAGGCCACGGGCGTACTCGGCGTTGTCTGGCAGGCCGAGCTTGGCGGCGATCAGGTGATAACAACGCTCCAGGTCATCGGGCCACCAGCCGGAATCGGGCAAGGCCCGGGCTTCGCGGTAGGCTTTGAGAATCTCGTCATCGCTGCGGGCCTGGCCGGCTTCCCCCGCCACTTCACGCACGTGGGACAAAATGCCGGCTTCGAAATCGATCAGGGTGCCGACGACATCAAACGTCAGGGCTTTGAACTGCTTGAATGACATAAAGCGCTCCGCAAGGTAGGTCAGGGGGATCGGAAAATCCGTCTGCATGGATTATCGACCTCGCTGCGGCACGCAATATTTTGTTTTCAGCCACCCTTAAGGCATAACCTACTGTTTTTTTACTCGCGGCGGCACAGGCACCCTCAAGGCGTCATATCCAAGGCTTGGGCCAGCTGCAAATGTGGGTAGGCAGCGTCGATCTGCGCCAGGTCACTGTGCATTTCGGTAACAATCCAGTCGCGTACTGCCGCCGCCAACGGCCGCAGTGCGCGGTTGCCCGGCGAAACCAAACAACAGCGTCGCGCACTGACCCGCACCTGCTCCGCCGCCGGCAGCAATTCACCCTTAGCCAGGCAGTGCGAGACCACGTTCAACCAGCCCAAGGCCATGCCCTGGCCGAGTAAGGCAGCCTGCACCACCACCGCATAATCGGAGAACACCTGGCTGTTGTCAGCCACCCCGGGGCGCTGGCCCAGGGTGTCGAAATGCGCGACCCAACCACGCTCCTGGGTGTCCATGCTGATCAGGGTCCGGGGTTGTTTGCGCGACCGCTCCTCAAGCAAATAGGCCTGATACTGGCGATTGCACAGGGGGATGGTAATTTCCGGCAACACTAGTGTATCCGTGACTTTCAAGCTGCTGGCCTCGAGGTAGCGCATGCCCAGGTCGACGTCCACCAAGGGCCCGCCGATCTTGCCCGACATCAGCTGGAAGCGCAGGTCGACGTTGGGAAATGCCTGGTTGAAACGGCTCATGCGCGGCATCAGCCAATGGGTGGTAAAGGCCGTGGACACCGACAGGGTGATGGTCTCGACGCCGGTGGCGCGGGCTTCGATTTCGCTGATCGCCGCCTCGATGGTGCTGAAGCCTTCCTGGACCCGGCGATAGAGAATGCTGCCACCCTCGGTGAGCCGCGCACCACCGCGTACGCGCTCGAACAATTGCACGCCAAGGTGTTCCTCAAGGCGCCCGAGCATGCGGCTGACCGCCGGCTGGCTGACGCAGAGTTCTTCGGCTGCCCGCGTGAAGCTGCCACAACGCGCGGCCGCCTCGAACACGAACAGGGAACTGGAGCTGGGGAGTTTACGACGAAGATTTGACATGACTTGATATTATGCCTGACCCAACTATTAGTAAATTGCCGCCACGCAAAAACCGCGACTAATCTGGCTACCCAAGAAGCCTCGCTGCCGTGTCCGGCTCGCGGCGTATTTTCCAAGACCAGCAAAAGGCGCCACTTTCATGGAACACGCGTTGCAGTTCTACATTGACGGTCGCTGGGTCGAGCCCCACGGTCGCGAACGCCTGACGGTGATCGACCCGGCCACTGAAACCGCCTTCAGCGAAATTGCCCTTGGCAACCACGCCGATGTCGAGGCCGCGGTGCAGGCGGCAAAAAGAGCCTTCCCGAGTTTTTCCGCCAGCGCACCCGCTGAACGCCAGGCGCTGTTGCAGGAGGTATTGCGCGCCTATCTGCAGCGCTACGACGAGATCGCCGCGATCATCACCCGCGAAGTCGGCGCGCCCCGCGCCCTGTCCCACGCCTGGCAGGCCGGCATTGGCCGCATGCACCTGGAACAGCTGATCCGTACCCTGGAGCGTTTCGACTTTCAAGAACAACGCGGCAGCACCCTGATCAACCAGGAGGCGGTGGGCGTGGTGGCCCTGATTACCCCGTGGAACTGGCCGATCAACCAGATTGTGTGCAAGGTCGCGCCAGCCCTGGCCGCCGGCTGCACCATGGTTCTCAAGCCCAGTGAAATCGCCCCACTCAACGCGCTGATTTTCGCCGAGGTGCTGCACAGCGCCGGGGTGCCGCCTGGGGTGTTCAACCTGATCAACGGCGACGGTCCCACTGTGGGTGCCGCCCTCGCCGCCCACCCGGATGTGGACATGGTGTCGTTCACCGGTTCGACCCGGGCCGGGGTGGAAATCGCCCGGCTGGCGGCGCCCACGGTCAAGCGCGTGCACCAGGAACTGGGCGGCAAGTCAGCCAATATCCTGCTCGACGATGTGGCTCTGGAAGCCGCCGTGACCCAGGGCGTGAATGCCTGCTTCAACAACAGCGGCCAGTCCTGCAACGCACCTACGCGCATGCTGGTACCCGAAGCCCTGCACGAACAGGTGGTGGCCATCGCAGCACGCGCCGCCCAGGCCCATCGCCCGGGGCCACCGGACGCCGCCGACACCACCCTCGGCCCGGTGATCAGCGAAAGCCAGTACCTGGCCATCCAACGCATGATCGGCATCGGCCTGGAACAAGGCGCGCAATTGGTGGCCGGTGGTTTGGGGCGGCCCGAGGGCCTGGGCCGTGGCTACTACGTGCAGCCGACCATCTTTGCCGGGGTCACGCCACAGATGACCCTGGCCCGCGAGGAAATCTTCGGCCCGGTGCTGGTGATCCTGCCGTACCGCGATGAAGCCCAAGCCATTGCCATGGCCAACGACAGTGTGTTCGGCCTGGCCGCCTACGTGCAGTCGGCAGACCTGCCACGGGCGCGCAAGGTGGCCCTGCAATTACGGGCCGGCAGCGTGTATATCAACTACCCGGACTGGGACAGTGCCGCGCCCTTCGGTGGCTACAAGCAGTCGGGCAACGGCCGCGAATACGCCGAGTGGGGGCTGGATGCGTTTCTCGAAACCAAGGGTATCGTCGGCTACGGCCAGTAACCTGGCCGCGCTAAAACCGTGACCGCCGCTCAGGCGGTCGCGGGCTGCCAGGCCTGCGCCTCGGCCTTGATCAGGTCGGCCATGCGCTCGGCGAGCATGATGGTCGGCACGTTGGTGTTGGCACAGGGAATCGACGGCATCAGCGAGGCATCACACACCCGCAGGCCACTGACTCCAATCACCCGGCCATCGCCCAGGGTCACCGCCATAGGGTCATCGGCGCGCCCCATGCGACAGGTGCCGGAGGGGTGCCAGGTGCCACCGACCTGGCTGCGCACAAATGTCGTCAGGGCGGCGTCATCGGCCAACAGTTTTTCCAGGGTCACGCCCTGGGTCACCAGGCGTCGCACCAACCAACCGCGCAATGGCCCGGCGATGTCCAGCAGGCCGCTCAAAGTGCCGCGCAGCAAACCATTGAACAAGCCGGGCCGTGCCACCTTGGCCACCCGCGGCGAATAACTGGAGGGGAACACCACGCTGCGCGCGCCATCCAGCGCTGCCGCGCCCAGAGTCCGCGCGCCGAAACGCAGGGCGTCTTTGAGGCGCTGCAAATCCCGTGGGTCGCTGAGCATGTTGAACTCGACCTCGGGCTCTTGCTCGGGGTCGGTCGAACGCAGACGCACCCGGCCCCGGGAATAGGATTTATTGACCCAGAAAAACATCGAGCCCAGGCGATAACCGATGGAGTGCCAGCCCGAGCGCGAAAGAATCGCCCCGTGCATATCGCCCTCGGGGGTCTGCTCCAGGCCCGAAGAAAAGCGCACGATCGCCTGCTCGTGATGCTCACTGACAAAAGGCGTGCGACCCTCGCGGGTCAAGAGCGCCGACACCGCAATCGACGGGTGTTCCATCAGGTTGGCGCCGACCCCGGGGCGGTCCGCTACCAGCTCGATGCCCAGGTCCAGCAACTCGTTCAACGGGCCGACGCCGCTGCGCATCAGCAAGGCCGGGCTGTGAATGGCCCCGGCGCAGATGATCACCTGGCGCGCCGCCAGCTTCAGCGCTTGCCCATCGGCAAGGCGCACGCTCGCGCCCACCGCACTCTTGTGCTTGAATAGCACGTGCTCCACCAGGCAGTCGGTGCGGATGCTCAGGTTGCTGCGCTGGCGCACGGCATCGCTCAGGTAACACACCGAGGTGGGGATGCGTTCGCCCGCCGCGCTGACCCCAATCGCGCCAACGTACACGCCGTTTTCCCAAGGGCCGTTCTGGTCTGGCTTGCGCGCCAAGCCCTGCTCGCCGAGGGTCATGATCACCGCTTTGACGAAGGGTGACAGCGCCGCGTCCGGGGTCCGGCGAATGCGCAGCGGGCCGTCCTGGCCATGCAGCGGGCCGGTAAAATCGGTGTCGTTTTCAAGCTTGCGAAAGTACGGCAGGCAGTTGTTCCAGTTCCAGCCTTCGGCGCCCAGTTGCTGCCATTCGTCATAGTCGGCCGGGGCGCCACGGTTGGTCATCAGGGCATTGATCGCCGAGCCGCCACCGAGGATCCGCGCCTGCTCGTAACGCCGCGGTTGGCGCGCGGTGCCGCCCAGCAACGCGTTGAGGCGCTGCCAGATATTGCCCAGGTCAAGGTAGGCCCGGCCCGGGTAGCGGCTGCGGATGTCCGGCGGCATGTTGGCCGCCGAAATATCACGCCCGGCCTCCACCAGGCACACGTTTTTGTCCGGGTCCTCGGACAGCCGCGCTGCCAGTACACAACCGGCGGAACCGCCGCCGAGGATGAGGTAGTCGATCATGGTGCCCATGGCGCTCCTTGTGAACAGCCCATCGAATCAGCCACCCCGGCGGGCACCGCCATCAGGCAGCGCGCCGCCGGGTAAGCATAGCGTTACTGAACGAACTTCAGCCAGCGATCCTTGGCCGTAATGCCAGCCGGCGATGCCCACCACTCTTCGGACAGCAGCGCCTGCTTGGCGGCGTTATCCGGCGAGCTTGGGAGTTCCTTGGCGCGCTCGGCGCTGATCTTGCCGGTGCCGAAAGCCGCCGGATTGCCCGGGCCGTAGTCGATGTACAGCGGCAGGTTGGCCTGCAGGTCGGGGGACATCGCCTCGTTGATGAACTGCAAGGCGGTGGCGTAGTTCGGCGCATTTTTCAGCACGCACAACTGGGTGTTCTGCAACAGCCCGTCGTTGTAGGTGAACTCGACCTCCGGCTTGTCTTTGCGCACCGCGCTGGCGCGGCCATTCCAGATCATCAGCATGTCCACTTCACCGTCGCTGAGCAGTTGCGCCGACTGCCCGCCCGAGCTCCACCACACGGCGATATCCGGCTTGATCTGCTCCAGCCGTTTGTAGGCACGGTCTACGTCCAGCGGGTAGAGCTTGTCCCGAGGCACACCGTCCGAGAGCAGCGCGGCTTCCAGGGTGCCCATCGGGTCGTTGCGCAGGGCGCGCACGCCGGGGAAGTCCTTGACGTTCCAGAAGTCGGCCCAGCTCTGCGGCACCTTCTTCAAGGCCTTTGGGTTGTAGGCCAACACCGAGGAGTAGAACTCGTAGGCCACCGAATACGGGGTGCGATAGGCCTCGGGCATGCTCTTGACGTTGGGCAGCTTGCTCAGGTCCAGGGGCTCGATCAGCCCTTCGCTACCACCGCGCAAGCAATTGGAGGGCGGGGTATCGATCACATCCCACAGCGGTTTGCCGGCCTCGCCCTGGGCTTTGACCATGGGCCAGGCATCAGGAACGCTGTCTTGCTTGATGGTGATATTCAGGCGTTTGGCGGCAGGGTCTAGGATGGCCTTGGTTTGCGCCTCCTGGTAGGTGCCGCCCTGGGAAACAAAGGTGATCTGCGCCGCCAGCGCCGGCAATGCGGCTCCGGCAGTCAGGCACATCACGGAAAGAACGGAACCGAGCGACAAGACTTTCATGGCAATCATCCTATTAAGTCATTTGATTCGGCAGACTCAAAAAATGCGACTGAACACCTTGGAACCTCGTGGCGGCTTCGGTCTGTTTTTTGTTTTTACCGAGCGGGCCCAACCGACGTTACAAGACTGCGCCGCTGCGGACAACTCACCAATAGTCAGGACCAACATAGCGTCAGGTTATGCTTTAAACAGCGGTTGAATGAAGCGCTCAAGGATGCACCGCGTACGGCAGGCGTTTTGAAAGCTGCTGCGCCAGGTACTGGCTGAACACCGAGATACGCTGGGGGATGTGGCGCCGATGCTGGTACACCGCGTAGATGTCGGCGCGCGGGGCTTGGTAATCCAGCAACAGCCCGCGCAGGCGTCCGCCCTCCAGATATTGCTGGACATCCCAGCGCGAACGGAGGATCAAGCCGTGCCCCTCCAGGGCCAGGCTCAGGGCCACCTCACCGTCGTTGCTGGACAGCGTGCCGCTGACTTTATGCGCGTAGTCGTGGCCGTCCTTGTGGAAGCGCCAGATCGCGTAGTCGCCGGTGAACTGGCGCAAGACAATGCAGTTGTGCTGGGCCAGGTCTGCCACCACCTTGGGCTCAGGCATGTTTTCAAGGTATTCAGGCGCTGCACATAATAGCCGTGGATTTTCCAGCAGGCGCACGCTGATCAAACGCGAATCCGGCGGCTCGCCCATGCACACCGCAATGTCGAACTGGTCGTCGAGCAGAGCCAGGGGCTGGCTGCTCAGCTCCAGGGAAATCTCCAATTGCGGGTGCAGGCGGGCAAAGCTGGAGACCACGGGCACCAGGTGGCGGCGGCCAAAACCCAGGGTGCCGTTGATCCGCAGGCGCCCGTGCAAGGTCGGCTGGCGGCTGTTGAGGGCACTCTCCAACTCTTCCAGTTGCCGTAGGATCGGCCGCCCGCCCTCCAGGTACAACGCGCCTTCCGGGGTCAGGGCCAACTTGCGTGTGGTGCGCTGCAACAACTGCACCCCCAGGCGCTGCTCCAGCTGGCTCAGGCGCTTGCTCACCGCCGGTAGTGACAGGCCCAACTGGCGCGCCACTTCGGTGAGGCTGGCGCGGCTGGCCACGTGCTGGAAGAAACTCAGGTCATCGATGGTGCTCATGGATTCTTTCCAAAAATCTAAGAATGGCTTTCGTTTCAGGCTAATTACTTATTCCGTGCTCATACATACACTCCGTGCCGTTGTCCAACAATGTTTGGAGTCAAACCATGAGCAAGTCCAGCTACAAAATCGCCGTGATCCCCGGTGACGGCATCGGCAAGGAAGTGATGCCCGAAGGCGTGCGTGTACTCGATGCAGTGGCCTGCCGGCACAACCTGGAACTGCAATGGGACTGGTTCGACTTCGCCAGTGCCGATTACTACCTGGCCCACGGCAAGATGATGCCCGACAATTGGTTCGAGCGGCTCAAGGGCTACGACGCGATCTACTTCGGCGCGGTGGGCTGGCCCGACGTGGTGCCGGACCACATTTCGTTGTGGGATTCGCTGTTGCAGTTTCGCCGCGAGTTCGACCAGTACGTCAACCTACGCCCCTGCCGCCTGATGCCCGGCGTCAAGGCGCCGCTGGCCAACCGCAAGCCCGGCGACATCGACTTCTGGGTGGTGCGCGAGAACACCGAGGGCGAGTACTCCAGTGTCGGCGGCAAGATGTTCCCCGGCACCGAGCGCGAAATCGTGCTGCAAGAAACCGTGATGACCCGTATCGGCGTCGACCGCATCCTCAAATTCGCCTATGACCTGGCCCAGAGCCGGCCGAAAAAGCACCTAACCTCGGCCACCAAGTCCAACGGCATCGCGATCACCATGCCCTACTGGGATGAGCGGGTGGTGGAGATGGGCAAGCGTTACCCCGAGGTTAAGGTCGACAAGTACCACATCGATATCCTCACCGCGAACTTCGTCCTGCACCCGGACTGGTTCGACGTGGTAGTGGCCAGCAACCTGTTCGGCGACATCCTCTCCGACCTCGGCCCGGCCTGCACCGGCACCATCGGCATCGCGCCTTCAGCCAACATCAACCCGGAGCGCAACTTCCCCAGCCTGTTCGAACCGGTGCACGGTTCGGCCCCTGACATCGCCGGCAAAGGCATCGCCAACCCCATCGGGCAGATCTGGTGCGGGGCCATGATGCTCGAACATCTGGGCCACCCCGAAGCCGGCGCCGCCGTGGTCAAGGCCATCGAAGCCGTGCTCGAACAAGGCTCGGACGTGGCGCCGCTGACTGCCGACATCGGCGGCACAGGCACCACCGAAGCCTTGGGCAAGGCCATCGCCGCCATGTGCTGAGACTAGGTAGCCACCCGCATGGGTGGCTGCTGCCAACGCCGTAAAATAACTTAAAAACTCCCGTCCCGGCGCCGCGATTCAAAAGAATCTACCGGCGGCGCTGAGATAGTCTGAACCCAGTCCTTCAGGCAGAACCTCCATGGCCCTTCTCTACGAAGCCGATACCGAACGTGGCCAACAGTGGCGGACGTTGTTCGCCGATTACGCCCCGGGCATCGAAGTGTGGATCTGGCCCGAAGTCGGCGATCCGGCGGATATCCGCTACCTGATGACCTGGCAGCCACCGCAAAACTTTGGCGACTTTCTCAACCTCGAAGTGGTGTTTGCCACCTCGGCGGGTCGACCAGTTTGAACTGAACCAGCTCCCCGAACAGGTGCCGGTCGTGCGCATGAAAGACCCGGGCATCGTCCAGATGCATTGTCGAATACACCTGCATGGCGGTACTCAGCCTGCACCGGCAACTGCCGTTTTACCTGCAGCAACAGCGCCAGGGGGCAGTGGCAAGAGCAGCCCTGGGTGTCGGCCCGGCAACGCCGCGTGGGTGTGATGGGTCTGGCATGCTCAGCAAGGCGGTGTTGCACTACCTGCGCCCGTTCGGCTTCAACCTGCGGAGCTGGTCGCGTTCGCCGCAACAACTGGACGGCGTCGAGTGTTTTGCCGGGGCCGAACAGTTGACGACATTCCTTGGCCGGTGCGACATGCTCATTTGCCTGCTACCCCTGACCGAGCACACACGGGGTCCGCTCGATGCCCGCACCCTAAGCACCCGGCCCCGGGGCGCGAGCCTTATCAACCTGGGCCTTTGCGCGCATGTGGTGGAGCACGACCTGCTGGATCTCCTGGACAGCGGGCAACTGAGCCATGCCATCCTTGACGTGGTGCAAAAAGAACCCGCCGCCGTGCAGCCCCCGTTCTGGCAGCATCCGAACATCTGGCTGACCCCTCACATCGGCGCAGTGACCATGCCCGGGTCGGCATTTGCCCCATTGCTGAACAACCCGCGCCGCCATCAACGGGGGCGGCCGATATCCAACAACCAAGGCTAGTGAGAGGAGCCCAAGGATCCTGAAGCTCTTTATAACAACAAACACTCCGGAACCTCGAATGTCCGGTAGAGCAACCGAAATGGAGCCGATTCATGAGCGCCGCATCGAGCTGACACTGCCCTTAGCACTCCATTGCGGTACTATTTTTTTGGGGAGTTTCATCATGTCGAAAACATTGAAGTTTGTGCTGCTCTGCGGTTGCCTGAGCCTGGCTGTCGGCCAGGCCATGGCAGAGGACCTGACCGTTATTTCCTAAGGCGGCGCTAGCAAGGACGCCCGAGTGGCGGGGTTCTACAAACCCTATGAGAAAGCCACCGGAACCAAGACCACCGCCGGCGAATGGAACGGTGAAATGGCCGAGGTCAAGGCCATGGTAGACACCAAAAGCGTCAACTGGAACATGCTCGACATCGAAGACAACGACCTCAGCCGTGGCTGCGACGATTACCTGTTCGAGAAGATCGACATGAGCCGCATCGGCCCGCAGGAAGACTTTATCGACGGCACCATGCAAACCTGTGGCGTGGGCATTTTCGTCTGGTCCAACGTATTGGCCTACGACACCGAGAAGCTCAAAACCGCACCCTAGGGCTGGAAAAATTTCTGGGACGTGAAGACGCTCCCCGGCAAACGCAGCCTACGCAAATCCGCGCGTGGCGCCCTGGAATTCGCCCTGATGGCCAACGGCATGGCACCCAGGGACGTGGGTCAACCGAGCCTTGCCAAGCTGGACGAACTCAAGCCCGACATCCAATGTTGGGAAGCCGGCGCCCAGCCGCCGCAGTACCTGATTGCCGGCGACGTTGTCATGAGCTCGGCCTACGGCCGCATCTACACCGCCAAGCAATCAGGCGCACCGCTGAAAAATCGTCAGGGACGGCAACCTCTACCAGTTCGATGAGTGGGCCATTCCCAAGGGCACGCCGAACTTGGACGAAACATACAAACTCATCCACTTCGCCATGAAGCCGGCACAGCAAAAAATCTACACCGAACACATGGCCTACGGCCCGTCGAACAAATGCCCCCTCGCCCTGCTAAAACCAGAACTGGCCGCCGACCTGCCCACCGCCCCGCAAAACATGCAGAACGCCGTGCAAATGGACGTCGACTTCTGGACCGAGCATGGCGAGAGCCTGGAGCAACGCTTTATCGCGTGGTCTAGTAAGTAACTTCGGCAATAGTAACAGTCGGGTGCTGAGAACTCTCCCATGTTTAGTGTACGTCTTATGCCTACCACTACCGCTGGGTAATATGGTCTCACGCAAGTCGCATAATCTCGTCGCTACCACTCCTGTATGTATCTACACCGTGGCGACTGCATGAACAATGGTAAAAGGGGAGCGAGTTTCAGCAAATCCTTTGCTGCGATAAGCCGAGCGATACGCCGCATTCAAATTGGCCTTGCACCTACCGATCTAACAACTTACCTAATCGCTGTATTCAGCGTGCCATCACTGCCTACGGACTCATTGAGGGCACCATTTTGCACTCCTCCTCACATTCCCAACGTCAGGCTGTTTCGGACTGTCGGCCTGCCGTACTTGCCCCATACTACAGAAGCATTTCGAGGCCAAGAAGTAGCTAATGGATATGATGATATTGCCCCGATCCAGCCTAGTCAGAGCGAGCTAAAGTTCTGATCAGTCGATTCAAAGCGCCAAACAGTGTTAGGTAAACCGCTTCTTTCTTTCCCAAAAAGCGATTCATCTGCCCTCAAATTTCTTAGTGAAAAGATCAAACTTCAACTTGATGCTGCTCCCATATCTATATGGACCAACATCATGCCAACTACCGTCTTTCGCTGCTTACTACTCTTGCTGGCTATCGTCCATGGCAGCAGCTATGCGATGTCCGACCAAGAGCAGGTCCAGCTCAGCCTTATTCAGCGGCAACTCGAGACCATTGAACGACTTGCAACGCGAGCGGGAGTCGTCAGCACGGTTGAAGCCGACGATCGCTATCGCTTCGACTATTCCCGGTTGTCCCAGGACATCCAACGTATTCGCCAGGGCGTGCAGGGTTACCTATCTCCCTCTCGCGCTCAACCCCGCGATCCCACTGAATTAGTCGGCGATTACCGCCTCGACACTCCGCCTGCGAGCCCTTGCCATGAGCATGACTGACGCTCAGACCGCGGCCTTCCAAAACGCTTCCGGCTTCTCGGCACAGAGCAGCTCGACACTGTGGCTGTCCTTGGTTCTCGTCCTGGCTTTGCTGTGGTGTGCCTGGGTGATGTGGACGGCTTACCGGGGCTGGGCGACAGGAAGCGTGCGCTTTGGTGCCTTCGGCGGCAGCGCTGCGCGTGTACTGCTCACCTTGCTGATTTTGATGTTCTTCACCCTGTCCTAACACCGGAAATCGCCATCATGCTCAAGTGCCTTGTCCCCCTGAAAAACAACCTGCGTGATCGCGCAAGCCGACGCTTGATCGGTCTGCTGCTGGTCCTTGGTCCAGCCCTAGCTTTTGCCGAACTACCGACCATGGAGGCGCCTTCCCGAGGCGAAGGTTCCGGGCTGATCGAGACGATCAAAAACTACGCCTACGACGGCGGCATTTTGCTCGGTCTACTGATTGCCCTACTCGCGTTCCTCGGCGTGGCCTGGCATTCCCTGACCGTATTCGCCGATGTCCAAAACCAGCGCAAGACCTGGAAAGATCTCGGCGCGGTAGTTGGTATCGGCGCCTTGTTGGTGGTGATCATTATTTGGTTCCTGACCAAGGCTGCCGCGATTTTGTGAGGTTGGCATGAACGACACTATGGAACGCCTTGCCGACGGCACTTTGGTCTTTCTGCCAGAGCGACTCAATCGTGATCCAGCCGTATTGCGCGGTTTAACCAATGATGAAATGTGGGTAGCCCTCGGCACCGGCGCCGTCATTGGCCTGCTGGTGGGCGTTCCTCTGGCGATCGCCACCGCCTCAATTGCCGTGGCGCCGACCAGCATGATCGCAGGCATGACAGTGGTGTTATTGGTCGGGGGCACACTACTGCGTCGCACCAAACGGGCCCGTCCCGAGACCTGGTTGTACCGCAAGCTCGAATGGTTACTCGCCAGCCGTTGGCGCCTGGGGCGTGGAAGTTTGATTCTCCACTCCGGTGCCTGGACGGTTCGCCGTTCGCGTCGATTGCGCCCTGCCCTGTCCCGGTGGCAGCCATGAGTCGATTTCGAAACAAGGTCGATGCCCAACAGGCCCATATCTTCAGCCTGCGTCTGGCGATAGTGATGCTCGCTCTACTAAGCGCCGGACTATGGTATGGCTGGCGCTCAGCACCGACCGATCTGACCGTGCATGTCCCCCCTGATCTGCGCGCGGGCAGCACGCGCAAGTGGTGGGATGTTCCCCCAGAGAATGTGTATGCCTTTGCCCTGTACATCTTTGGCCAACTCAACCGCTGGCCCTCGGATGGCGAGCAGGATTATCGCCGAGCCATATATGGCTTGCAGTCCTACCTGACACCCGCCTGCAAGGCCTTCCTCGACGGCGACTACGAGTATCGAAAGGCCGCCGGCGAACTGCGTCAACGGGTGCGTGGCGTCTACGAAATTCTAGGCCGAGGCTACAGTGAAGATCCGGAACTGCGGGTCAAGCAACTTGATCGCGACAGCTGGCTGGTCACACTCGACCTCAACGCCGATGAGTATTATGCCGCCGAACCGGTTAAACGGGTGGTAGTGCGCTATCCATTACGCGTGGTGCGTTTCGATCTGGACCCCGAACGCAATAAGTGGGGCCTTGCACTGGATTGCTATCAGGGTACGCCGCAAAAAATCTCCCTGCCTGGAGGTGAGCCATGAAGTGGATTTCTACCCTGGGACTCACCCTCACACTGATGCTATCGGGCGCTGCAGCGCAGGCCGTCGAACTGATGCACTGGGAACGCATACCGCTCGCGGTGCCACTGGTGATCAATCAGGAACGAGTGGTCTTTGTCGATGAAGCTGTTCGTGTCGGCGTGCCTTCCACTCTGAAGGATAAACTACGCGTGCAATCAACCGGAGGCACGCTGTACCTGCGCGCGTCGGAAGCCATTGCACCGACACGACTGCAACTGCAATCGGTCAAGACGGGCAAGATCATCCTCTTGGATATCGCGGCCACGCCTGGCGATCAACCCCTGGAGCCCGTGCGTATTCTCAAGAATGCTCAGGGGCAGGCTACCGAGGCTGAATCTAACACCGTCCCTGTTCCAGAACGCACACCAATCCCGGTCGCGTTGACGCGCTACGCCGCACAAAGCCTGTACGCCCCGCTGCGCACCGTGGAGTCCCTGCCCGGCGTACGCCGCGTCCCGCTCAAGCTGCGCACCGAACTGCCGACCCTGCTGCCGAGCGAAAACGTTTCCAGCACACCCATCGCCGCCTGGCGGCTCGGTGACTATTGGGTGACGGCCGTGAAGTTGCGCAATCGAGGTACAGCGACGGTGCAACTAGATCCGCGTCAGCTTCAGGCAAAGCTGTTCGCCGCGACCTTCCAGCATGCTTTCCTCGGGCCGGTTGGCAGTGCGGAAGACACCACGATTGCCTACCTCATCACGCGCGGTGCCGGCCTCGAACACGCCGTGATGCTTCCGCCCGTTGCGCGAGGTGCTGACGATGAAGGCTAATGCCTTGCTCAAATGGCTGGTACCGGCTGCGCTGCTGGGCGTAGTGCTGATCATCATGAAAAGCTGGGTCGCGGGAGGCAGTACGCCTTCTCCAGAACACCCAGTTGATCAGGGCGATATTCAATTATCTGCCGAGCAAGCCAAGTCGCTCGGCATTGCGGGCGATACCCCACGCGACACGGTCGCCACCTTGGTAGGCCAAGTGAAGGCCATGCGCAGCGACATGCTCGGTTTGAAGAAACACAATGATTCACTGCAAACGGAAAACAACCGTCTACGTGAGCGGGAAAACAGCGTCGACTCGCGTATTCAGACGGCACTTGGCAGTGTGACCCAGCAGGTAGACGAAGGCCGCCGACAAGCCAATGAAGCACGCCTCAAAGCGGAACAAGACAGTCGTCAGGCTCGCGGTCTGCTGACGCAATTGCAGGAACAGTTGTCGGGGCTGGCCGGCAAAGGCAAGGACATGCCCATCGGATTGGGGCTTGAGCCGGGCGATGGGAACCAGTTCGAAGGGCGGCATTCTGCCAACGATGCGCTGCAGTGGATTGAACCCTCGGATGCTCCCTCCGCCGAAGCCCGAGGCAAAACCAAGACCTCCTCCGCACCGAGTCTACCTAATGCCTTCAACTCGCTCGAGGGTTTGAAGGACAAGGCCATCGACCGCAGCCAAAAGCAGTTACGCGAGGTCACCAAGGGTGAGCGTGACCTGACGCGATCCGGTGGTCGTACAGAAAGTGCGAAGCCGGTCTACACCATTCCCGAAAATGCGACATTGGTGGGCTCGGTCGCCATGACCGCGCTGATTGGCCGAGTCCCGGTGGATGGCACCGTGAACGATCCCTATCCCTTCAAGGTGCTGGTCGGTCCGGAGAACCTGACGGCCAACGGCATCGATCTGCCAGACGTCGCGGGTGCTGTGATGAGCGGCACAGCATCCGGTGACTGGACTCTGTCTTGCGTACGGGGTCAGGTCGAGTCGATCACCTTTGTGTTTACTGACGGCACCATCCGCACGGTGCCTCAGCCAAAGGCGGTCGCCAGCCGCAATGCCTCCACCACCCAGAGCTCAAACACTGACAAAATCCGCGGTGCACTTGGGTACCTCTCCGATCCGTATGGCATTCCTTGCATTGCCGGCGAGCGTCGCTCGAACGGCCAACAGTACCTGGGTAGCCAGAGCCTGATCACTGCTGCCGGCGCGGGTGTCGCTGCCTTGCTCGGGAATGAGCAAAACAACAGCAGCGTGATCAGCTCTGGCGGCAGTGCCTTCGGGGTCACCAGCAGCAGTGGCAATAGCACACTGAATTCAATTCTCAGTGGTGGGGTCAGCGACATTCGCGAGTGGGTCAACAAACTGTATGGCGAAGCCTTTGCTGCCGTGTATGTACCACCTGCAGCACAGGTCGCCCTACACCTCGACCATGAGATCACCATCGACTACGAGCCCAAGGGCCGGAGCGTTCGCCATGAAAAAGATCCTACGTCTCTATCTGATCTGGATTAGCTTGCTCTGCTGGGTCCTGACGGGGTGTTCCACCGACAAGGACACACTTTTGCCGCATGGCGAGCAAACCATGCTGGACATCTGGAACGGCGCCGGCTCACTGGGTACTCAACAGCAACTGTTGGATGCTCGGCAACAGTTGCGTCGCCCGTTGGCTCAAACAGATCTCTCCGCTGCGCTCCAGGAACCGTATACGCGTACAGCAGCGAATGAAATTCGCAACCTGTTCCCTCGCCTGCCCAATCCTGATTTGGTGATGTACGTGTATCCGCATCTGAGTGGTACCGAGCAGGCACCAGTGCCGGGGTACTCGACCGTCTTTCCATTCTACCAACGGGTGCAGTACGCACTGCCGGGTGAACGCCAGGAAGATCTGTAATGTGTAGCGACGATACGGGCAACTGCACGTCTGAATGGAAAGCCTGGCGCAACCCATTGCGCGCCCGCGCCACACGGGCCGATGAAGCTGCGCTCTATGCGCACAATCCCAGCTTCACCGATCATCTGCCGTGGGTCGAATACCTCGACACCGAGCAGTGTTTTCTACTAGATGACAATCGCTCTGTGGGTGCGGTTTTCGAGCTACTGCCCATCGGCACCGAAGGGCGCGAACCCGATTGGCTAATGGCAGCCCGCGATGCCCTCGAAGACGCCCTGCAGGATAGTTTTGATGAGCTGGATCAAGCGCCTTGGGTGGCGCAGTTTTTCTGCCAGGACGACAATGACTTCACCCCCTATCTGACTTGGCTAACAGATTATATTCAGGACAGCGCCCGAGGCACAGTTTTCACCGAAGCGTACCTGGAACTTATTCGCCGACATCTGAAAGCCATCTCCAAGCCTGGCGGCCTGTTCGAAGATAAGGCAATCACGCGCCTGCCCTGGCGAGGAAACAACCGTCGGGTGCGATTGGTGATCTATCGCTGGCTTGAGTCTGACGGTGAGGAGGCGGGACTCAACCCAGTGCAATCGCTGCAACAAACTTGCGAACGTGTCGCTGTTTCGTTGCAGGCGTGCGGGGTGCAATCGACGCGAGTCGATGGCCGAGGTTTGTATGCATGGTTGTTGCCCTGGTTCAATCCAGCCCCCAAGCTCACAGATGAATCGCCCGAAGACTTTTACCGCCGCGTGGCCTATCCGGGGTCTGACGAGAGCGAGTCGCTGGAACTACCTTTCGATCATGACTTTGCCGAACGGTTGTTCTTTAACGAACCGCGTTCGGACGTGCAGCATGGACTCTGGCTTTTTGATGATCACCCCCACCGGGTAATGGTCGTGGACAAGCTGCGCCGGGCGCCATTGATTGGTCAACTCACTGGCGAAATCCGCAAGGGCGACGCGGTGAATGCCCTGTTCGACCAGCTACCCGAAGGCACGGTGATGAGCCTGACCTTGGTGGTCAAACCGCAGGATGTACTCGAGGATCAGTTGAACCGTTTAGCCCGCAAAGCGATCGGTGAAAACCTTGCCTCGACCCAAGCCCGTCAGGATGTTGAAGAGGCTCGTGCGATCATCGGCCGGCAGCACAAGCTGTACCGCGGCACGATGGCGTTTTACGTGCGCGGTTACGATGTACAGCAACTGCACCAGCGCTCGGTCAGCCTAGCCAATGCGCTGCTGGGTGCGGGCCTGCAGCCGGTACGCGAAGGCGATGAAGTCGCGGCCTGCAACAGCTACCTGCGTTGGTTACCGATGGCTTACAACCCAGCCCGCGACACACGGAACTGGTACACACGCCTGATGTTCGCCCAACACCTGGCAAACCTCGTTCCAGTCTGGGGACGCAGCATTGGCACCGGCCACCCGGGTATCACGCTGTTTAATCGTGGTGGGTCGCCTTTGAGCTTTGATCCGTTGTCTCGTTTAGACAGGGCAATGAACGGCCATTTGCTGTTATTCGGCCCCACGGGCGCCGGCAAGTCAGCGACCCTAGTCACCTTGTTGATGCAGATCATGGCTATATACCGCCCTCGCCTATTTATCGTAGAGGCTGGCAACTCGTTCGGCCTGCAGGGTGACTACTTCGCGACACAGGGCTTGTCGATCAACAAGGTTCAATTGAAACCTGGTGCCCCGGTCAGTCTCTCCCCATTCGGCGATGCCTGGCGCCTGGTCGAACAACAGGATCAAGTGGCGAGTCTTTCCATTGATGAGTGGGAAGATGAAGCAGTAGCCAGTCGCGAGGACCAGCGCGATGTTCTCGGCGAGTTGGAAATCACCGCTCGCCTGATGATCACGGGTGGCGAGGCCAAGGAAGAGGCGCGACTGAGTAGAGCTGATCGTAGCTTGATTCGCGAGTGTATTCTCGATGCGGCGCAAACCTGTGTCGCAACGAACCGTCAGGTACTGACCCGCGATGTGCGCAACGCTTTACTGCGCGTGGCCACAGACTCACGGTTACCGGAAAAGCGTCGCGAACGAGCCCAGGAAATGGGCGAGTCCATTGATCTCTTTTGCCAGGGCTTCGAGGGTGAGCTTTTCGACCGTGAAGGCACCCCGTGGCCGGAAAGCGATGTGACCATCGTCGATCTCGCCACTTACGCTCGCGAAGGCTATGAGGCTCAGATGTCCATTAGCTACATCAGCCTGATGAACACCGTAAACAACCTCGCCGAGCGCGACCAGTATTTGGGCCGGCCAATCATCATGGTCACCGACGAGGGGCACATCATTACCAAGAACCCGCTGCTGGCGCCCTTCGTGGTCAAGGGCACGAAGATGTGGCGCAAGCTCGGCGCCTGGTTCTGGCTGGCGACGCAAAACCTTGCCGACTTTCCAACGGCTGCGCACACCATGCTCAACATGATCGAGTGGTGGATTTGCTTGAATATGCCGCCCGCGGAGATTGAGGAAATCGCACGGTTCAAAAAGCTTACGCCGGCGCAGAAAGCCTTGCTGCTCTCCGCCAGCAAGGAGCCGGGAAAGTACACCGAAGGAGTGGTGCTATCGAAGAAACTCGAAACGCTGTTTCGGGCCGTGCCGCCCAGTCTTTATCTCGCCCTGGCCATGACAGAGCCCGAGGAGAAAGCCGAACGCTGGACACTGATGCAAAACACTGGCTGCTCTGAGCTGGAAGCGGCATATCGAGTAGCGGAGCGAATCGATAGAGCGCGAGGAATAGACCCTGTATAGGTAAATCTATTCAGCGCTCTAAAACGAGATAACGGTTATTGCCGTACCCCCCGGAGACGCTGCTGAATCCTCAACAAAAATCCGGCTTCGAAGGCATCCTGACAATCACCGAGAGGAAAAGTCTTGCGTGTTTGCGCCAGCTCCCACCACAGCGGAATTTCGCCAGGCGCATCAAGCCAAGCCTGGGCGCATTGCACGCCACGCTCAATCATTGAGGAAAATTCGCTACCCCACGGAGTCAGAAGACTTGGACAACCATCCGCCGCTGGAATTGAAACGTAGTTTTCGTCCATACACACCTAGATTTCTGATTTATTTTCAGACGCAAAGTCCAGCTTCGAAAACATTTAGGCTCTAGGTAACAGCCATAAGCATTCAAATGGCATAGATCAGCGCTAATGCAGACTATATCCCGTGGATTGAGAGTCCCTCAAGGCGCAATTTGCGCGCATGACTCACGACTACGAACAGCTGCGTCTGCAACTGGCGGAAAACATCCGCTTGATGCGACGCGTGAAAAACCTTTCCCAAGAGCAGCTCGCGCTCATGGCCGAGGTCGATCGCACCTACGTCAGTCAAATTGAACGATGCACGGGCAATCCGTCGTTGTTAGTTCTTTTTAAGCTCGCGAGCGTTTTCGAAATTACCGCAGATCAGTTACTTGTGGAACCCGAGGTACTGCGTAGCGCCCTTCACGTCAAATAATAGTCTTACGTATCACAAAGCCGATAGATTGGCCTTCATAATTTCCGCTGACAATCTCCAGTCCCTCACCGATTCTGCCCAGGCCATACATATTGAGCCTGGATTATGACTGCCGTCTATTCGTCAATATCGCCCACAAGGCTACGCCCTTTGGCGCTGAGCATCCTGCTGGCATGCGGCCCAAGCGTGGCGCTGGACACCGGAAGCATCACTTCCTCCGTGCTTTCGCCAGACTGTGTCGAATACAGGGTCGTCGGCATTTGTTTCTGGCTGCTCTGCACGCCATTCGGCTGCACAATCAAAACCTCGACCAAGGTTCGTCATTTCATTCCTGAACTGGTGGTCTCAAGCTACACCACCACGGGCAATAACCCATGGACCGAGATGGCCACCCTCTCCTCTCCCATCAGCGGTTCGGAAGGTGGCGGCAACCTGATCACCCCGAACACCCACCGCGACAACCTGACCCGCTTCAAGAACGTCGATGGCATCGGCCACCCCGGCGGCTGGATCGCAACGCAACTGGCTTCGCAATCCGGCTATGCCTGCGCCAGCGGTGCAACAGCATTCATACCTTACTACCTGAGTACCCTGGACTCACTGGCTTGGCGCCATGGCATCCCGGAAAATTTCTACCCAGAGTCACTTGTGCCCGGAGTCCGCGAAGTCGGTAGTCAAGTTTTAGGAAACATGTGGGGCAACGTTTATCCCAGGCAGGGTTTTCTGGTACAGCCCGACGATTTCAAGGCAGCCGCAGTCATGGCGCAACGGGCAGGTGATGTGGTTACCCGAAACTGGCAGCCGCATGTGTATTTACCACTCACACCAGCCAGACACGACGGCTACTGGCCGCCTGGCCCGATCGTCGAAAACGACGCTTCGACCCACAAATGGCAATTGCTCTCCCCCCAAATTCAGCCCACGTGCGCCATTTTCCCCAGCAATCCAGTCCAGAGCGCGGATGGCGGCTACGCCTGGTCGCTGTGGCGTCCCTATAGCTGCTGTAAGCGTGAGGGGCAGACCTTCCTGTTCAGCATCGACTTCGAAGGCGGTGCTTCATGAGTCGGCTTCTTGCAGGACCATGGTTGGGCCCGAGGAGTTTGTTGCTCTGCGGACTGCTCGCCGTGACCACGTATGCCCACGCCGCCGAGGACGGTTACCGTCTAGGCACTCAAGGTGAAGTGCTCGACGACCGGGTGATGTACACCATCGGTGGCGGCTCGGCAGCGGGCTCGCCGAGTTCGCTCTATCGCCCCAACGGTCTCGGTGTCGGCGGATCCTGGCAGGCGAACATGATGTGCGGAAACATGAGCCTCACCAACACCTTGCAAAACCAGTTGAACGGCGTCACCGAAGGTTTCCAGCAGATCATGGGCAGTGTTGTGCAGAACGCGACCCAAGCCGTGATGTCGCTGCCGGCATTGATCATCCAGCGCGCCAATCCTGGTCTCTACGAGTTGTTGAGTAACGGGGTGCTGCAAGGCCGCATTGACTTCGATCGCTCCAAGCTGACCTGCCAGGCCATGGCCGAGAAAATGGCGGACAAGGTCGGCCAAGCCGGCTGGGGCGCACTGGCCAAGAACCAGGAGATGCAGGGCAACTTGGAGCAAACCGGCGGAGATGCGATGGCCGCTGTGAAAAACACCGAGTCCCGTAACGGCAATAATGGGGTGTCTTGGGTCGGAGGGCAGAAGGCTGGAGGTAGCGGACAAACACCCATCCGGGCAACCTCCGATGTGGTGCGCGCGGGCTACAACCTGCTGCATAGTCGGTCGGTGGATGACAGCGCCTCGATCAGTAGCAGTGATTGCCTGGGCGGCGCTATTTGCCAAGCGTGGACCTCACCCCAAGAGGAATCCGAATGGGCTGTTCGAGTGTTGGGTGAGACCGAAGTCGCGACCTGCGACACCTGCGAAACCCTTCGTGCTACAGCCGGCAGTGGGTTGACACCGCTGATCCAAGAGGCCTATAGCGAACGCCTCCAGGCTCTGCAAGGGTTGCTTTCGGGTTCACTACCGCCTACCCCAGACAACCTGGCTAAAGCCTCCAGCCCGATGCTGCCGGTGACCCGTGGTGTGATCGAAGCCCTGCGCGACGATCCTGATCAGGAACTCCTGGCGCGGCGCCTGGCCAGTGAGACGGCTCTATCCAGCGTGCTCGACAAAGCGCTCCTGCTATTGCGCACGCTGCTGGCAAGCAGCCACGAACCTAACATCGCTTCCGCCGAACCGGCCCAAACGGCCTTGACGAAAAACATCGACACGCTGGAACGCGAAATCCGCCTGCTGCAGACCGAACTGCAGGTTCGGCAGATGCTGGCCACCAACACCGCCAGCCTGGTGCTCGATCGGCATGCCGGAGGCGCCGATGCTTCGCGTACCGTCGAGCAAGGCGACCCTGAGCCGGGCCGACTCAATGATGCTGACGCCAGGCGTAAGTGAGCCATGAAACGCTCACCGCTATTCACTCTGCTTTTAGGTCTGGGGATTGCCGCGCTGATGATCCTGACCGCCGCACTGGTGGCCTGGATCGGCCGTACTGCGCTGGGTAGTTTCGAGGCATGGCAGCAGGCAATCGAATCCGTACGACCTTATCTGCGGTGGTGGCGCGCCCTGCTCTACGGCGCCCTCTTTGCGCTCTGGTGGGATCTGCTTCGGCGCTACCGACATCGACCCCAGGGTCGACTGCGCGTGAACCGCATCGGGACATTAGGGCTCTTGCTCTTTACCTGCGTCGAGCTCACTCGGTTGTGAGGTCACTACCATGCTCATGAGCACCAACAGCTACCTGGAGTTTTACCTCTCGCTGCTGGCCTGGATCATCAACAACGGTATCTGGAACGTCCTGTCCGATACTGGCCTGTTCGCCGCCCCCTTTGGTGCAATCATCTTGCTAGAATGGTTGTCGGCCCGTCAGCAAGGCGCGGATGAAGGCAACAAAGGATTGCTCTCGGTACCTCGAATCGAGAACCGGCTTTGGCTGGCCTACATTGTCGTATTGTTCGGCTGTGCGCCGGTCTTTCCGTTGAGCCTCTCGTCAATGACGTTCGATGATGCGGCGAGTCAGCGCTGCGGCGTGAGTGTGGCCAAACCAGCAGAAACCGCCTGGGGGACGACCTTCAATACCATTGGCGAACGCTCTGCCAATGTGCCGATCTGGTGGTTTCTGGTGCATGCCTTGAGCAAAGGCGTGACCGCGGCGGCCACCGCCTCCATCCCTTGCGCAGCGGATATCCGGCAGATGCGCATGGAGATCGACAGTTCGCGCATCGATAGCCAGGTACTGCTGCAGGAAGTCGCCGACTTCACACGCGACTGCTATGGCTATTCCCGTTCTCGACTGTTCACCAACCGCCCGCAGTTGGACAAGGCACAAAGTCACGACGCAGCGTGGATTGGTTCAAGCTATTTTCTCGACACGCCCGGCTACTACGACACCGATCGCTCCCGTACACCGCGAGTCAGTTGGCCGTATGACGAAAGCCGCGATGTTTCCTTGCCGCGGCTGGAGAATGGCGCGGGCTACCCCACTTGCAAGCAGTGGTGGAGCGACAGCGGTGTTGGCTTGCGCGAGCGGTTGATCCAGCAGGTCGATCCCTCGCTACTGACTCAGTTGAAAGGTTGGTTGACTGGTCGTTCGAGCAACGAGATCGAGGACGCCACCCTGCGAGAGCTGGTCAGCCCGCGCCAGCAATCGATGTCCATGTCGCCCGGACAGGTGTACCAGGACTATGGCTCCAGCGCCCGAGGCGGCTCGATCAATCAGGGGCTCAATAACCTGGCCACCAATACCGGGCTGGCACTGGGTTCCTTCAGCAACTTCCCGGCGATGAATGCGCTACGAGCCGCTCTGCCGATGGTGCAGGCTTTTCTGATCATGGGCGTCATCATCAGCTTGCCACTGATTCTGCTGGTCAGTACCTACCAGTTGAAGACCGTCATGACGGTGACGTTCGCGCTGTTCACCCTACACATGCTGAGCTTCTGGTGGGAGTTAGCACGCTGGGTCGACTCCAGCATGCTCGATACCCTGTACAACCAGGTTTCGGCTTCCAATCAGGTGCTGTTGTCGCTGCCCACATCCGGGTTTATGGATGGGACTGTCACCGCGCAGGTGATCGAGTATGTGATGGGGGCAATGTTCATCGTGCTGCCGATGGTTTTTCTAGCCACCATGAGTTGGGCCGGATATAGCGTAGGTTCCATAGCAGAAGGCATGTTAGGGAAAGGGACTCTCAGTGCACAAAATGCGGGTTCGAAAGGTACTGACGCTCTGATCTCTGCAGGTACTTCAATCAGAAAAAGCTAACGACAACCCGCTAATGCTCTTCTAGATCAGGCTGTCCCGGTGCACGATTGAGTTCGTACTCGCCATAAGGATCGCCGAATGCCTGAGCACCGTAAAAGTCCTTTGAGTCGTTGAGTCGGCGATGGGCGATTACCCAATACAAAACCATTAGAGTCATCAATGACAGGAGCGCCCAAAAACCTACAAAAAGCAGTCCTCCGATCAATGCCAGCTTGGCAATCAGAAAGCTCCCGCGAACAAGTAATTTACCCGCGGGCAATCCCGCCGTCACCGCACGCTCAGCCACGCGGGACTCAAACGCTTTCAAATTGCGATACCCGCGCTTTATCGACATGCCACAGGTATATGCCCAGCGGTGGGCACGTGAATTCTGAACAGGGTTCTGAGTCGGCATGTTCTCGCCCTCTTCTGAGCGTTTTCATGATTGAGACAGGAGTAACAGCCTACTACTGAAAACTGTCCGTGCCTGACCGTTTATCAGCTTGCCAAGCCAAAAAAACTTCACTGGAAGACAGAAGACGAACATCGTGACACAGGGTCTCTTCGGAGGTTGACCCGTATAAATCGCTCCGCTAAATACAAGGTACGGATCGCTGTTATCGACAGCACCCTACCCAGGCAGCCAGAACCTTCAAGGCTACGTCACTTCGGTGATGGTTCTTCCCCAAGTGCGATCAGCGTTCGGTAGCTCGCACGGTGACCGTTTCTACGGTGATGAACGCCTACTGCTCTCCTGAGTGCCTTTCGAGTTCGGCTCGCCAGGCAAATCCTCTTGTTTTTCTTCAACCCACTGCGGGGAAATCTTTCCCGCACGGGACAGGTTTCTTCGCGTTTTCAACGGAGACATACCATGCCCGACTCACTTACACCGGAAATACTGAACACCCTTCGGTTACCCATCGTGTTCACACCTGGCGCGTGGCAACGTGCTGTACTGCTCGAGCAATCCGATCATGCTGAGAAGCTGCAGGTCGATCGGTTGAGCCACGTATTGCGCGCAGCCTTCGAAGCCCACCTGGCCTATCCACACAAGCCTTACGTGCTGTTCGAGGTAATGCATATTGAAACAGCCGATCACTTAGACCACGAGCCGTTGCTCCAATTGAGTCTGAGCCTACTCCAAGAGCCGGGTCAGCCTAGCGCCTTGCTGATAGCGCTTGCAGGAGAACACCAGCGCTAAGCGCAATTAGCGGTGTTCAACTCCATACTCGGACGGCATGCAAGACCTGCATCAATCCAGCACATCACCCAACCGGGGAACCCTCCCCGACGGGCACGGCGTTCCTCCGTTTTTCTCTCGAGGAAATTGCCATGCGTGATATCTACCAAGACGTAACTGACAAGATCGTTACTGCGTTAGACCAAAGCGTTGCACCCTGGATCAAACCCTGGTCCTCAAGTGGCTCCGCTCACATCGGTCATCAACCCTACCCCGTCAACGCAATCACGCGACGTCCGTATTCGGGCATCAATTTACCGCTGCTCTGGGCCGAGGCCAGGTTGCAGGGGTTCACTCAAGATCGTTGGCTGACTTTCAATCAAGCCAAAAAAGCTGGCGGGCACATTCGTAAGGGTGAGCACAGCACTCTGGCGGTGCTCTACAAGCCTATGGAGCGGGAGGAACAGACCGAGTCAGGCCAACCCGTACTCGATGAAAACGGTCAACCTAAGATCGCTCACTTCGGCATTCTCAGGACGCATTTTCTGTTCAACATCCAGCAAACGGAGGGGCTGGAAATGCTCGATGACACCTTGCTCGAGACAGAACAGAGTGATCCCTTCCAGCCCAACAGAGCTGCGGAAGATCTGCTGTTAAGTTCAGGTGCACGCGTCGTTCATCGGCCTGCCGACGAAGCCTTTTACCACCCTATCAGGGATCTCATCCAACTGCCGACAAAAGCACAATTTCACGATGAAGGCGGTTACTACGCCACTGCACTTCATGAGCTGACGCACTGGACCGGGCATCCCACTCGGTTGCAGCGCGAAGGCGTGACCTCTGCCTGCCCGTTCGGCTCGCCAGGCTACGCGTTTGAGGAGTTGATCGCAGAGATGGGCGCTGCTTTTTTATGTGCCTACGCCGGTATACAGGGGGAGCTGCGGCACGAGGGCTACATCGACTCCTGGCTCGGCCTGCTCAAAGCTGACAAACGCGCGATCTTTCGCGCCAGTGGTCAGGCGCGAAGCGCCTCGGAGTTTGTACTCAACCTGGAGCAGCAACGGAAGCGGACGGTAATGGATGACTCACGATGCACGAACGATGGAGTTTGATCATTACCTCACCGCTGCAATCGCATCAAAGGGCCCAACGCAAGTTGTGCCCTTTTTTTCTGCGCCCAGAAACCCCCATGCCGCTGGGCTCTAATTCAAAGAGTCAGGGATGGGCACATCCCCGCAGCCCGTCATTCCTCATCCAAGTTCTGCGCCAGAAAATCCACCAGTTCGAGCGGGCTTCGGCTATCGATCACCTTGTAGATTAGATCGCGTTTACTGCGCGGCAACTTCTTGACCACGCTCTTCGCCGAGGCCCTGACGGCTTCGTCTGTCCTATGGATACGTGCCGCGAGCAGCAGCACGAGCGTGGCGTCAGTGAGGTTCATGGCAAGACCCAAAAAATATGCACCGCAGTGTACCGACTCTTTTCTTTTCCGTACTAGCCCCCAACAAAACGATGTCTAGCAAAATCAATATCCCGATTGCCGCATAAAGGGACACGAGCCAAAAGGACGGGTAAGGGTTGGAAGGGAATGGGCACTCAAGGGTAAGAGCGCTATCCGAAAAGGCTAAAAGGCCACTGACCCAGCCACTTCCCGGAGGTCACGATGCTCAGTCTGTTTCGCCACAAAAGGCAGAAGCCCCCTCCGCCACCGACCGTCAACGTCGCCGAAGGTTACCTGTCCATCGAGTCAGCCCATACCCTCTTAGCAGTGGAGCACCGCCGCCAGTTGCTCGATCGCATCTGGCAATACACCGCCCTCTCCCACGTCCAATTCACCCAGCTCTACTTAAATCCGATCCATCGCTACGCCGAACAGGTCCAGCAACTCCCGGCCAGCGAGACGCACCACCATGCGTATCTCGGCGGGATGCTCGACCATGGCCTGGAGCTGGTCGCTTGCAGTTTGAAACTGCGCCAGTCGTATCTGCTTCCCACCGGCGCCGCACCCGAAGACCAGTCCGCCCAGACCGATGCCTGGTCGGCGGGTATTGCTTATGGCGCCCTGCTGCATGACATCGGCAAGATCGCCGTGGACCTGGTGGTCGAACGTCAGGATGGCCGTCTTTGGCATCCTTGGCAGGGTTCCCTGGATCAACCCTACCGTTTTCGCTACCTCAAAGACCGCGACTATCACCTGCACGGCGCCGCCGCAGGCTTGCTCTACACCCAGATTCTCGACCGCACGATCCTGGACTGGCTCAGTGGCTTTCCGCCGCTATGGGCCAGTCTGCTGTATGTCCTGGCCGGTCAGTACGAACGTGCTGGCGTGCTCGGTGAGTTGGTGATGCAGGCCGACCGTGTCTCCACCGCGCAAAACATCGGTGGCAACCCAAGCAAGGCGCTGCAGGCTCCGATTCATTCGCTGCAACATCACTTGATCAGCGGACTGCGTCATCTGGTTCAGCACGAGCTGAAACTCAACCAGCCAGGTGCCGCAGGATGGCTGACCCAGGACGCACTCTGGCTCGTCAGCAAGACGGTCACGGACAAGCTGCGAGCCTATCTGCTGTCGCAATCGATTGAGGGCATTCCCACGTCCAACATTGCCGTGTTCGACGAACTGCAGTCGCATGGTCTGGTCGAGTCGACTCCAGAAGGCAAAGCTATCTGGACTGCGCTCGTGGCGCAGGGAAACTGGCAGCAGAGATTTACCTTTCTGCGCCTTCAACCGGCGTTGATTTGGGGGAGCGAAATTCGGCCTGAGGCCTTCAGCGGAACGGTGGGCGTTATAGCTGATGACCACTCGAATGACACTTCGGCATCACCACCGGCGCCGAAGATTGTCAGTACAGGATCGCGTCAGAGCTCTTCGCCGAGAGATCCCATGCCGATGGAAGATACCGACTACCTCGGAACTCTGCTCAATATCTTCGAGTTGGAGGAGCCAGAGGACAGTGACTCGCCGTCAGAAAGCCCGCCCAAAACCTCCCCCCTCCCATCGGATGACCCTGGCCAGGCATTCCTAAATTGGGTCAGAGAAGGCATCCAGAATCACAAGCTGATGATCAATGACAGCAAGGCTAAAATCCACACGGTGAGCGGTACTTTGTTTCTAGTAACACCAGGGCTTTTCCAACGTTATGCCCAGGAGTTTCCGGGCATCTCAATGGGGGCAGACTCCCAAGGTGAAGAATGGCGTTGGGTGCAGAAGCAGTTCGAAAAACTGAAGATCCACAAGAAGCGTGACAACGGCTTAAACATCTGGATATGCAACGTGCAAGGGCCCAGGAAGAAATCGACTTTGAAGGGGTACCTGATTGGGGAGTCGACGTTACTTTTACCATCGATACCACCAAACAACCCTTTCCTCGCGGTTGATGATGGCTAGCGACCTAGCATCGATAGCCCAGGTCCGACTGGTTTCTTGGGTATTGCTTTGGCAAGAAAACGTCCAAGATCCCTCTGTTTTTTGCCACCTACAATTCAGACTGCCGATCTTTCAGTCCATGACCTGCACTTCTCGGAACGTTTCGCTCTGCTCCAAAGCCGCGCTTCGGCGATCACCAAGATCAATCAAGGTATCAAGTATGCGGAGCAATCCTTCGGCCTGGTCTTGGCGGAGAGGATAATGTTTATCAGCAAGCCGCTGGATCACAGCGGCTATACGAGCCGGCAGAATCGTTCCTGTCCAGCTTCCATGAGCTGCATCGAGATTCTGGAGTGCCGCGCTCACTTGGCGAATGAAATCATCCAGAGGGTAAGCATCTCCCGCCCGCTCGCAAAGTATGAGGAACTTCCCCATAACGTAGGCTGACCAACCGACCGAAGAAACCACTTTGCTTACGAGCGGCATAATAATTCTGATTTCAGCCCAATCGCCATTGGCAAAGCGATGTGCTCCAGGAGCGTTTTCAACCGTAATAAACAGCAATGCCTCGATCAACCGGGGCATAGCATTGCCATAGACCGTACCGTCTCGATTCTTGTGCCCAGCGAAAGCTCTATCTTCAACGAGACGATCGGCACATGCATCCAAAAGCTGCATGACTCCTGTCGGCACAGTAATCGAGTCCAGGACATGATGGATGACCAAGGCGCTAGCTATACGACTCAGCATTGAAAGCGCCTCGTCATCCGAAACCAAAAATGGATCAAGGCACTGCTCGCGTACCCATGAGGCATCCAGCAATACCGCCGACCGTGCAATGAGAGCGCTGAGTGTATGGTGCCAACCGTAGGCTTCAGGGTTGCGTGAGCGATGGCCCACGATCTTAGGGGGCATGAGGCGCGTTGCAGTCCAAGCTACTAATTCACCCAGTGCTGCCTGCCAATGACTACGGTATCCAGTTTCGCCACACCATTTCTCGATCGGGAAAGATGAGAAGATTTTTCCCGCAAAGTCCCAATCGAAGGCCGGGTCAGGATCTCTTAGGCAATCCTCCTCCAGTAGATCATCAGCCCTCACCTGCTCCCAGGCCTGTGGGACTGTCGGCAGAGGGGATGGCGAAGTGTTGTTTAAGGCAGCAACACAATCGGAAAAACTGTTAATCCGATACTTCTGATTTTTCGAGTGGTCATGATTACCGTCGCTTTTATATACAGGGCGCCAGCGTATAGCCAAACGCATCGCTAGCTGAGCGGCGATCCAACTGACGGACAGCTGCTTATCAACCAATAATCCTATAAAACTGAATTGAGCGATGTCATCCAGGGGATGTTGGGTCAGATCCAGCAATAGACGGACAGATTCTTCTTCGGGTTCATCTGTTCCCCGGTTATGGACCAACGCCACGATCAGATGGTTGTAAGGATGCCATGGTACTCGCGACTCGAGATAGGCGTTCGGTTCGCGCATCGTCGATACACGCAGCATCACCTCCCATGCCCAATCAAGCTCGGACGCTGCCCAGCCACTGAAGCGAATTACGCATGCGGCGATCGCCGAAATTGAGCTTTGCACCGCGTGGTCTCCGATATCTCCGCGCGTATCAAACATGTCAGTGTGATCGTGCTGTTTGGCAAATGCGACAGCACTTACTAGATCCCAATCCGGCTGCGGTGCATTTTTTTCCAGCGACCGCTCAGCCCAGCTGAGGACATGCTGTGCTTGTAGAAAGGCGTTGGCTTCGTTAAGTCTGGCTCGCTGATTTGGGGCAAGCGCTATTGGTGATTCATAGGTAACAGTGGTAGTACCTTCCGTACTAGCAATGCGCTTGTAGTTTTCTTGATTGCCGAGACCTGACCACTGTAGCGAGCACTCCAGCAATTGCTCAGTGGTTGCCGCATGTGTACGTGACTCTTCAAACTCGTAGGGCAAGTCTTCCGGAAATGCCGACAGCGCCTCTTTGAAACGCGATCGCAGGTGATCGTCCCCCGTCAGCGCGAAAGATACCGCCAGGTCCCGCACATTAAGCGTTCGACTCTTGCGCTTTTTTAGGAACTGCTTTGCTTGTGCCGCAGCACCTGTTAGACGTGAGTAAAGACCTAATCCAAAAATGTCGATATCTAATGACGGAGCTTCGACCATCCGTTTGATATCATGATGCCAAAGCCTCTGGCAGGTTATTAGAGGCAGCGTTGTTTCTGAAACCTTCAGCGTTTCAAGTGCAATTACAAGTGCCAACCCCAATGATGCATAGCATTCAGACCCTTGGATGATCTCGCGAATGACATCATCTGCGTCATGGCCGCTCTCAATCTGTTGGAAAGCCCAATAACCCTGCGCCAGAAACGCACACTCCAACGGGGCGGCTGCGAGCTGGCCTTGGGACCAGCTGTAAACCCGCCAATCCCCCCAGAACGTCTGCTCTCCCCAAGGGAATTGGAGGGTAAGAGGTAATGGTGTGCCCATCGACTCCGCGTTGATCGCATGCACCTGCCGCCATCCAGTCACAGCTTGATTGGCAAGATCTCGGACCAAAACTTGAGCAAAGCTCGACGCCTTGCTAAACAGGCTTGCGAATGGTTCGTGTAAGGCTGACGGATCAGTGTAGAAACCGTGGTGCCGAGTTATGCCTATATTTTCTAAGTCGGGTCGTTCTCGACCCAACGGGAAAAAGAAATGATCAAGCGCCGATTGTTGCTTTGGTGTGCGCTCAGACTCAGGAATAGCACGCAATGCCTTCCGACGGGCAGCCTGTTGCTCGCACTCCCTCTGCTCCCGGTCGAATCGAGCTTGCGGCAGCTCCTCAAGCATCTCTGCCTTGGCGAGGTCGACGAGCAGGTCAGGTGCAACCGTCGAGATTATGTGTGCATAGGCCATGAGATCTACATAGGTATCGCCGTGTAAACGCTCCTTGTCGATGGCGCGTTGATATAATGATTTGGCAGCCTCTGGAAACGCATGAGCACAACGCAAAATTGAGCGGCGTAATGCCGAAGTGAGGTGTTGAATAGCTTCTCGGCCCAGATCGTCCCACTTGGCGTTATCAGTGTCGGGATCATCCATCGATTCTGAGCATTCAAGCTGCGTGAGCCATTTGCTGCACTGCGCCACGATCCCGCCAGTACGAGCATTGCGGTGATTGGCAAACATGTTCAGCCAGACTTCGAGAAGCTCAACGGCCTTCGGCACCAAGCGTCCAGGCAACGCGTCGGCCATGCCGAGAAGCCAGTCAATCAACCGCCCCCAGCTACGAACATCAGACGGCCAACCAAGCAAGTGGGCTAATCGTATCGAGTCGCTACCTTGGTCGCCGCTACCCTGCTGCAATACAACGGGATTGGGGATCGTATGTTCTGCCTGAAACCAGACCAGCAGCTTTTCAAGCCAGTGAAAGTCGGCATCCGTCATCGCCGACGTGAACTCTGCCCTAGTGGGCGAGGCAAGAAATGCAACAGAGAACGGTGGAGCTGTCACCCAGGCGCGGAGCCATTGAGGCCTCATCGACTTGGCCTCTAGCAAGCGATACTCCTCTGTCCAGCGCTTAGCAGCCCCCAACCTCTGCTGTGCCAACAACCCCACTACGCGCGCCAGTAAAGGTGGTTCCCCGGCTGCCAAGATTGCCTCGTACCACTCGCTGGAAAGGTCGATAAGCAGACGGAAGAATGCCCACTCAAAAAAGATATCGTGAGTAAAGGAACATGAAGCTCCATCGTCGTCTTCACGAACGAGTAGGTCTGCTTTGAGCGTGGCCAATTGGGCTATCGTGGCGTCCTTCAAATTCCGAATACGGATATTTTTGCCCAGCCCGCGCACCCCGGCCTCCGCTAGGTCGATGATTGCTCGACGGCGTAGCTCGGCGCTCTCTGGGGCAGCATCGTGCCCGGCGCGCGCCCACCAAGCCGTGATTAAATCGTTCTCTGTTTGGGGAGCGATACTGTCCGATGTGGTGCCTCTGGCCAACACAGCGGCAAAAAATGGCCTACGTGCAATTTCCTGAATGGCAGGCGACCCGATTAGTAGGGTTCTCAATGCAGGAATGTCCGCCGCGAGTTGAGCGGCCTCGACATCGCTAAAAGGGCTCACAGCGATGTCGCCAATACCAGTCACCTGATAGAAACTGCTGGGGAACCAAGCTCGATAGGGCTCCAGGCCTTGGTCGCGTGACGTAGCCAAAACTCTCCAGTGGCTTAACGACTCATGGCGTTCAATTGTACGCAGCAAGTCTGTGATGACACCCTTCTGGTCCGGCCGAACACGATCGATACCGTCGATGAAAAGAATCGGAGTGCCGGACGCACCTATTTCTGCCAGCAGTTCCTCAGCAGAATGAACTAGGCCTATCCCTGAGGCGAATGCAGACCAGCCACTGCCCTGCAACCTGTCTGATTTCAAGAACAAGATAGGACCGAGTTCCGATGATTTCTTGGCAACCTGCTTCAAAACGGCTGACTTCCCGCACCCTGGCAAACCGGTGATGTTTACCAACCGAAAGGTTGTCAGGTATTCGGCAATACGGTCTTTCAGACCTGTTCGGTCGATATGGCAGCCTCCAATGGTTTCGATAACATCGGCTAGACCTTCGAGAGAGAAGCGTTGGATTAACTGAATATCGTGAAAATAGCTAGGAGCGCAGCGTAGGCGCATAACCCCACATAACTGCTGCAACAAAGTTGGACGAGTCCATTTTTTCCCCTGCCCGGCTCCGTTGCGTGCGATGCGACAGAGGCGGTCGAACAGCAGCTCTTCCGCGCCATGGATATCATTGGCCACCAGACTCTTTAACTGGGTCAATATCGAAGCACGGTTGGAGCCGCCTTCCCACAGCCCGTCCATCCGTTGTGCAATCAGGTGGCGATAGAAATCCGCCTCACCGTCATCAGAGATGGTGCCGGTCAGCGGCCGCAGTTCGTTTCGTAAGTCCCGCTCTGCTTTTGCGGCGCTACCGCCCGACGCAAATCGCCTAGCAAAATCGGAACCATCAACGCTAGCACGAGCCCATTCGATCAGTCGATTAAGAGAGCGCAAAGGGTTCTGAGCTACATGCTCGGTGATAAACCCATAAGCATCACGATCTGGCTTAAAAATGGGCAACTGTCGAGTCGCTGTTGAAGACGACATGACTTGAAGGTAATCACTATTGCTTGCTGCAGCTGAGATTCGCAATGTCCGCTTGAGCTGCAGAGCCATTGTGCGCACGCCCAGGTTGTCCTTTAGCTCAACGATGACGTCATCCATTGGCTGATCGGCTGCTTGCTGTACCGCGACGGAAACTACTACTCCAGACACGCCAGCAGCATGGCCCTCAAGCAGCAATGCGGCAAGGTAATACGCGACCACCAAGTCTTCGTAGGTGAACCCCGTACCGCCAGTGAGCTCAGTAGAGGTGGATTGACTTTCCTTGTCCGCAGCCATTGGTAATAGAGCCCTTGCGATGAAAAACACATATTCACCAGCTTCGCCAATTTCGTCCACTACTCGATAGCAGTCCTCTTAATCTCGCGAATACCTGGGCCCTAATTCCTTAGCACGCCAGCTGGACCACCGCTGCCCGCCCTCACATGATCTCCCTCCGAGTCATCAGCGATTGTTCTCGGACTAACGACGTCAAGAATCAGGATCGCAAAACAATAGCCGACCGAGACCTTTATGTTCCTTCGCTCGCAAGTGCAGCTGTGGTTTCCATAACACTTGCCCTTCCATTTGGTCGAGCCTGTAGAAATCATTGATCATCTGGCGGCGTGAACCCTGAATCTATATCACTCCATTATTCATCGGGTGGCACGAAGCCACGCATGTTATGCATCATGTTTGCATGCAGACGCGCTGATTCGTCAATGCTAAGCAAATCGATCCTACCATTGGGCAAACACCTAACCTTCATTAGGCTATCAGGGCCACGAAGGCCTTTGGCAAAGTGCATGAGCCCCATTCGACACTGTTCCGCCGAATAGCCCATCCGCTCTTCGAATTCGGCCCGTGTGGAGGGTGTTTCGAAAGAATCCATCATGGAAAACACCCCGTGTTAAAAATTATTCAGAACAGCCCTTACGTCCCCATTAACTCGCAACATCCAAGCAATTTTCCAACCAGGGGGAAGCGTAAGCGCTCCCCGATGGACTGCTAGCAGTGCCGCCTCGTAACGGCGACTGCAGCCGGCGCTCATAACGGTGCTGCCATCTCGCCAATGATATCTGAGAGTCGCAGATGAGGTCGTGCCGATGAGCTGGGTAAACCGGTAAGTAGGAATGGCCGGACTTAGAGAGGCGAAGTACGCTACGACTGGCATAGCTCTGACACAGACAGCCATCTGCTCGTCATTGAAAACAGGCGGAAGCTCAGTGGATTTGAACCCATAGATCGGGGGATAGGGTGCCTGCCTCGGATCTGGTGGCAACAAATGTGAGATGAGCTCAACAAACGCTGGTCTTCCCTCTAATTCGACAAAGCTTTGGAGATCCAAAAACACCAAGCCATCGCAGGACGGCCGGTAATGCTGCTCCGTTCCATTTTCGAGCGCACTCACTAGGCCGGCGAGCAACTTGTTACCATCTTTCGGTGACGAAACGGTGCTTGGGTTATAGGTGCGGAGCTCCGCCTCTATTGCCAAAAATGTGTCGACAGGCATGGGACGAAACAGTGCTGTGTTCAGGCTATAGCGTATTTTCCCAGCCCAACGATCTGTCGAAAGATGACTAGGCTCCCCGAAGCCCTCGGCGACCTTCGTCTCTAGTTGCTTCGCCACATCCACGGAAAGGGGCAAACAGCTTTTGGCAACGACCGCCTCCATTTGCAGCATAGATGCCTCAGTAAATACACCGAGCTCTGCTAACGTATACCAAAGCTCGTGAAGTTCCTGCGGAAAATAATCAGGCACTTCTTTATTCTCGGCAGGAACGGATGCCGGGTGTTCAGCAACACTTGAGCTCATTGCCGACACAACCTCAGCCGCACCGGCGCCGCCCTGCTCACTCGCCCGTTGCGCAATGCGCAAGAGCGTGACAAACCTGCCCACGTGACGGCATTCCGCTAACACATCAGCGATAACGACATGCGGCGCTATCCGCTGCCACAACAAGGTCGGATTGCGGTGCGAGAGCACGTCAAATACCGCTGCGGCGATATCTGCTCGGCTGCGCGGATCCATTGAAAATGCAAGCTTCACCAGTTGAGGCAGCCATGTGTCGTTAGCAGAGGCTAACCAAAGCAGCATCGCCGCGCCGCTATCTCGACGTTCCCAAGCAGGATGATCAAGTGTCCAGAGCAGCAGTTCAAAAAGGGCTTCCGTGGCATCCATCAGTGAACCGTTGAGGTACTCAAACGCCGCACTCGACGCCTCACCCACCATTTGCCCAACATGTTCGATGGCAATGCCAAGCAAGGCGGCTTGTTGCGTAGCGTCAACCTTAGCGGCTACCACGTCGATGAGGTGGGATGCGACCCACCAACGCTGAGCATGGCGCTCTTCGAGCATCAGGGGACCATAGAGACGCGCTAACTCGTTGCCGTCTTGAACCACTGATTTGATCAAATTCTCTGCGGCACTCCCAGTATGGGTTTTCGACCAAATGGACCAGCCTCCAGCTTGCAGCTTCCGCAGGACGTCAATGCACGTATTGACCGCGGCGGACGAATTCCGACGCCGCAGGAGGGAGCGTGCAACCTCCAGTGAAGCGCGAGCCTCTTCTTCAACCGACATCTTTCCAAAGAGACCTGGACGGTACAGTTTATCCTCGCTTGCATCGGAAGAACTTGGCTGGACTTCTGGTTTGTCCGTCCCGGCTTGGGTTGTCCTACGCAATGCCGGGGTCAGCCCAAACATGGAGGCGAGTTGCTCAAGGCGGGCCGGCCCTAGGTGAGTTTCGGTTTTCTCCAACAAGCGCGTAAAGTCCGACTTCACATGGGGAGGCAATAGAGGAACTAGCGCGTTAAGCAGCATCCACGCCCGTTCTGAGTACATGCTTTGAGCGATCACGTGGATTCGTCGAATGGCCCAAGCCACATTAGCTGGATCATCTGCGAACTCAGCAATTATGAGTGCGTATTCTTGGCCCCAGTCACCCAGGTGTCGTTCATCCCCATGCTGGTACACCTCAAGTAGGGCCCAGCGAACACGCCAGTCAGCCTTGGTCGACACCTGACGAAGCAAAGCCAGCAGCGCCGCCTGCTCTTCCAGCGCACCTCCAGGGAATCGCATACCAATCAGAGGTGAAACCCTGTCCAGATTGCCGGCTGCTGCTTGCACAAACAGTTCCGCCAATGACCCGCAGGACTGATGCTTGAAATATTGAATGGCGTCAGCGTACAACGATCGCCGACAGAGTTGAGCGATGAAGCAGCCCTTGTCCGCCCGAACATAACGCTGAAATGTCATTTCCCCACTGGCTCGCTCCAGGTAAGCGGCAATCTGAGCAAGCGATGCAGCTGGTACTGCCGATTCAACAGGGAGGGACTCCAGGGTACTGGACATCAGAGAGAGCTGGTCCTCTTTATACCAACTCGGGCCCATCGAAAAACGCAGCGCCGACTGGTAGGTATTGAACGCCTCTTCCGCCGAGTCTAGCCGCGCAAGAAGAGGGACAATGCGCAGTAGCTCCGGCACGAGCTCAAATCTGTTCTCGACATTAGCCTCGACATAGTCCCTCCAACGGATCACCAGATTGAACAGAGCGTCAGCCGTGGCACCCTCAAGCTTCACAGCAATGAACTGCTCGGCAACAACTGCTAGCGTCTGGCGAAAACCTTCGTTGTAGAGGCCTAACTGGCTGTCAAATGCCTCATCGAGCATCAGCAGAAACACTGAAACCTGCAGGGGGAAGCAGTCCAGCATCAATTTTGCCAAGCGCTCGTGCAGCAAGGGAATGACGGTTTCTGGGATGGTATAGGCGCCCTGCCATTGGATTCGAGAAGCCAGTGGAAAGAAGCATGACGGCAGAACGACTTCCGCCATAAATGACCAGACTTGATCAAGCGCTGCATGATCACCGGCTGCCTTGGCTCTTCGCGCGGCCCCATCGCTCCAAGCAATTGCGCAAGCAATCGACTGCAGCGATCCTTCCCAGTCATCACTCTTGACGATTTGGGCCACTGGCGTTGCCAGGGCTTCATTCAGAAAGCAGCTTGCGCGCAGTTGCTGATAAGACTCATGAAATCCTACGACATCGGGATCAGCACGGTTAGTCTTGTAAAAAGTCAGCATCTCTCTGGTGCCCACAACCCCCTCTGAGCACTTGCTTACTAAGCGCCCAGTTGCGCCAGTTTCAATCAGCGTATCAACAAAGATCAGACGCGCGTCCTTAGGGGACAGCGGCGCATCCCTGAAGATCTCCAGGTCGGACAGCAGCCGGTCAATTACCTCTCTTGGCAGCCGTACGCCGTACATCCGCGAGTTCATTTCTGCATGAACCAGTATCTGTAGCAGCGACTGCAAAACCTGTGCGGGATCTTTGTCAGGGAGTTTAAGCTGCGAGACGGGCCTATACTGGCTATTCAGGCAGAGCACCGTGCCCCTCAGGTTGCCAGTCAGCTGCAGCAGAATCTCGAGCTGCCCCTCGACGGAGAACGGAGTGTTGGGAGCGCGCACAATCCCCTTCACAACCGCGTTAAGAAAATTGTTAACAGGCGGTTGCCCACCAGCAGCTATTGCCAAGCCAAATCCGTGTAACCGCAATTGGACCGTATCGATCAACAGGTCAGTCTCGATGCTGCCTTCGGTTTGCCATTGCTCAAAGATCGCAAGAAGTGTGAGTTCAACCTTTTCCAGAAGGATTAAAGCTTCGCGAGTATTGCCCATCCGGGTCAGTGCGTTGACGACTTTGAATGCCTGGTGAGCGTCGACTATGAGCCGTCCGTTACGAATGACATGGCGCAGCGCTTCCTCGGTTTTCCCGAGCGCAAGTAACGCCAGCGCCACCAACTCAGCTGATTGCGCGAACAGGGTGTCGTAACGAAAGGTCAATCGTTGGGACAAAAGCAGTAATCGGACCATATCGGTGGCCGTACCGATACGCGTGGCTGCGCTAAGCGTTTCGTCGATGTCACTTAGCAGTACATCAGGCTCTGCCCCGAGCAAAACGGAGGCGTCCACCCATGCTTGCTGACATCCTTGAATTGCCTGCAATTGCGACTGCGTTCCTCCGAGCAGGCCGTGATAGATCCTATTCAGCGACCCGTAGTCGCCGCTTGCAGAGCCGTTGCAGAAGGTCGCCAGTCTCTCCTGCAAGAGCTGGTCCACGGCTGATGTTTTGTGCGCAACAAATTCCGAAAAGGATGGATGATATATCTCGGTGCTACCCGAATGAGAGAGTAAGTGCTGGATTCGAGTCAGCGTTGGTATGTAGACCGCACTCTCAGTCGGCAAAAGCATGGCTGTCAGGTCAGTGACAGAGATTCCCCAACGCAGCCGAGCAATAATGCCGAGCAGGTTAACCGCGTCCTTGTCCGGCAGTAACTGACCCCACAGGGTCTCGTAGTAGTCCTGGATGGCCCCACTAAATGCGGGCAACTGAGCGATATCGCCTTCGCTCGCGCCCCCGTTCACCATATCCGCCAGATAGCGAAGGTAAAGTGGGTGGCCCTTGGCCCGCTCGCACAGCATGGTCACCAGATTCGACGTGACCACTCCAGGATCGAGCAACTCGACGCATAGCCCACGCTGACTCTCGTATTCGAGGGCAGGAAGAGTCAGGCGTTCAGCGGCTTGCAACAGCGAGCCAATGCCGCTTGCATGCGCGTCCAAGCCTACGCCAGTAATCACTATCACGAGCCCACGAGGGAGTGCCAATGGCAGAAGGCTTACAAAGCGCTGGAGACTATCCGTACTCACGCCGACAGCCTCATTCAAACCATCGATAAACAGCACACCGATCTTGCCCGCCACAGCGCAACGGTTGGCCAACGCCTGAAGAGCTTCATGAGTGTTTCGGATAAGTTGAGAGTATGTGAGCTCCCGCAGTCTGGCCGGCTTGCCGCTCACGTCCATCGACAACAATGAGTTTACCCAGTCAAAGAATACTTCCGGCTGAGCCTGATGCGCGGGCGTTATCCCTCGACCGCGCTCTGAAAACGCATAAACCCCCAATACTTCGAGTGGTGGTTTTTTGGGTTCGTACCGCCTGCAGTACGTCGACTTGCCAATGCCATGCGCCCCCTCGATAACGAGGTACCCTCCATTCATACTCGCCAGTCGGGTTTCAAACTCCTCGTCAAATTCCGGTCGCAAACCATGTGGAGTGCTTATCCCAGATTCGGCGGAGATTTCGGGAAGCAAGCCGTTGGCATCGAGGAACGCTCGCAGCTTATCGGTGCTGAGTGCCGCTAGGGCTGTGTCGACATTCAGCCTCAGCATGCCTCGACAAACGCGGCCAACCATCAGGGCTGCACCTGACAGTCCGTGATAGCCTGAAAGATGGGTGCCCGGCGTGACCGAGAGATCGAGGTCCACTCCATGGACCAATTCGCCCAAGGCCTGCTGGACTTCACCGTTGAGGGCGTGTCCAAGATCAAGCTTGGTCGCAGGATAGCCGAACGCATACCATTTCTCGCCCACTCGGGGGAGGCTGATATCTATTGCAATGGGCTCCACATTCAGAGGAACAGGCAGGCGAAGCAGGCAGACGTCGAGATCGTCGTCGTGCGCTTCAACAACCACTGTGAATTCAATCGCTGCGACGCCCGCCCCAAAACGCACAGTGATGACCCCTCCCTCCGCAGTGGTAGCTTTTACGCAATGAAGAGCTGTCAGCACGAGCGTGGGCGCAATGAGCCAGCCTGTACCTGCATCCCCTACCCCAGAAATCATGCATGTGGCCTGTTTGACCGCCTCTTCCGTCACGTGTTTGCCTCTCCTATTTGAATCCATTCACCTTCAGGCACATGCACGCTAAAACGCGCGTGGGACTTCGATGTGTAAGTGCGCAACTGCTGCGAGGCTGCGGTTTCGTAGTTAAAATAGATCCTGCGCTCAAAGGCCGCGGGGCGGTCTACGATTTCCGCCAAAACTTCAAAGTCCGGATGACCATGCCGACTGCCATCAGTGGAAATCAGGAAGCAAGGGGCGTCTACCATAGCCAGCAGCTCCACACTGGTGTTGTGATTGCTGCCATGATGGGAAATTTTGATGGCATCAAACAGCTGTATCCCTCCGTCCGTCTGTCGTTGCTTCAGCTCAGCGACCATATCTTCAGCCCAAGCGTCACCTAACAGGAGAACACTCGCCTTCCCTGCCGTAAGCAGGAGAGCGATGGAGCTGCCATTGGCAATCGACGTGTCAGCTGTATACACCTTGGTAAGCTGAAGATCTTTCTGTGCTGCAATCGGTCGAATGCAGGGAGCGGCCGACTGAGAATCATGGGCACACCACATTTCGTAGGCATCATCCACGAGATCGCTGGCCTCCCCCACGCCTCGGTAGCCAAGTTTCTTCATCTCTCTCAGCCACCAGGTTCGAAGGCTCTCCAGCCGTTCGGCTGTTGGGCCAAGCACTTTAACCTGTACAGCGTTCGGTAGGTCGAGCGCAGCGACGCGGCTGTCTATGCATTGGGATCCGTCGCCATCATTCCAGTGGTAGCGTTCAATCCTGAGAAGCTTGGCCAGTGAACTGCCTTGCCGGACGCTGATTGGATCGGCCGCACGCTCGGCCGCCAAAGGGAAGCCGCGGCGCTTGATGGATTCGAGGACCCTCGCATCCTGAGGCATGCAAGGTCCCTGAGGCTGGGAGGATAAGGAGCGCAGACTGTTGTGCCAGACGGCGTCCACTTCAATGCCTCGGCTGTCGGGGCAGCCATTGACTGAAAAGAATGCTAGGAGCCCACCTATATGATCCGCGTCAATATGGGTGCACACCACCAGACTTATTCGATTGCCTTGACGGGAAAGCTCAGCTAAATCCTGGGCGATGTAATTTGTATATGTACTTGCAAATCCTCCATCAACCAACAAGTGATTGCCATTCGCGTTGATGAGAAATGCGTCACCGTTCTTGGCCGGGTACATTTTCAGGCTGAGCATACTTCGCAACTAACGTCTGGTTAAGGGGACAGCAGTTTAATGGATGAAATCCTAGCAAGGTGAAGACATTTGAAACGCTGCATTCGTGGTCGTGATTTTCCCAGGCTTACGACCCCTAAAGCCCCTTCGGCGCTCCGATAATGATGGCTTCAGCGGCGGATTGAACTGGTCAAGTATCCCGGACACCTCTTAAGGGCGATATGATTTCGGCAACTTGGAGGCTCCATGAACGAAAGAAAGGTCTATTCCCGCGAGTTCAAGCTGCGTGCTGCCAGCATCTGGGGATCCAAGACTTCCAATTACCTTAAAGGAACCGTTGGTCATGGGGAGTCAGCAAGAGCCGCAAACAACAGGGGTCTGGATTTTCAAAGAGCAGGATGCAGAAGGCATTCTCACCGGGCGAATTACCACATTCGAAGGCGTGGAGCTACAGCCGCTGAGGTACTCCGACCTTGCCGGCATGAAGCTTGATGGACCGGTCAACATCCCGTTGAACTGGTCCGGTGCGCGCATCGTCGAAAACGACATTCTAGAGCTGTCTATCGGGGATATGGCCAACCTTCGCACCCACCTAGAAAGCCAATATGCGAATAAGGCCATCGGCCTGGTCCGCGGTGGTTGGTTGCCATCTGGATTGGCCTTGCGTGAGGACATGGTGGTAATGCCCGATCGTTGCACGATCAGCGAGCTTGCGTCGCGCTACCGAGACGGGAAAAAGACCCGTGCTGGAGAGGATTTCCTCGATCTATTCCAAGGCAAGCCTGTACGGATCCATCCTGGGCTGTTCGCCTTGGAAGGCAACAAACGGCGGATCCCCACCCCCCAACAAGTCGCTGAGCAATGGGCCGAGGCCAGTAGAAAAGTCCGGGTGGCATTGCCGGAGGCCCAGCTCACCCCGGACTCCGCGGTCGAAGGTCTTGTCGGGCTGCTGGAAGACATGCGCGAGAGTATGGCGCGCAAAGTGCAGTTCTTGTGTCAGGTGGCTCCGAGGCTACAGTCCCCTATCAGCTCCCGCCGTCGCGCAGAGATCTGGCGTCAGGTGCTTGAGGCTGCCCATGACTGCGGCCTCCAGCGACATACGCTGGTCGTGCTTGCCGCCCTGAGCATTGTTTGTGTCGAGAACGGCGCTGGTCCGGCCAAGCGCCTGATCAAGCCCTCCAGACATTACTCCGCTGAGGACGCTTACAACGCTCTGGCAGATTTGCGCGCTTTGGAACTGCTGATCAATTTTTATGCCTTGTTCCCACAAGAACAGATCATGCTCTGCACAGGAGACAAAAATCTTGCCCTGTTCTGGGCGGGAATCCGCGCTTCCGGCTTCATGCGAGGCGCCAACGGGTCCGTCATCTATACACTATCGCCCGTCGAAGCGCTGTTGCCGAATGTCACACCTAACCTTTGGGAAGCATACATGTCGGCGTAAATGTATGGGGGACCCGGCTTAGGTGTAATGCTCTTTTAGATCCGCAAAGGAACCTAGAATGGAAAACCATAAACAGTGGCGACTTTTCAACATTGACTCACTGATCCAGGAGCTCAAGGGCGAAGCACCCGACGGCCCAACAATCGATTTATACATCGCCTCGATGGCCTTCAAAAATTTTGATTCTGTTGCCAAGCGACTACCATTCGTCATTGAAAGCGTGACCCACGAAGAAGTGATCTGGCAGAAGCTTGTTCAAACTGCGCCGTTGAAATTCTGGATTCGTGACACACAGGAAGCGGTACTAGTGTTTATGCAGACCGAACATTGCGGTTGTCTGCGCACCTATCGCTTCGAGCGCGAACGGGGTATTGCCGCCAATGAAGTGGATGTAATCAACTGGATAACACTTCCCACAACTAGGGCACTTTATGACCGGTTAAATACGCAGGCAGCCATTTCCGTGCACCAGGCTTGGCACACCTGGATGACGCAAACCACTCTGGAGCCAACAGCTTTGGCTGAAGGTCGCTTTCAGAACACCTCGGTCTCCCATTCAGTGATCCTCTCCGGCATAGGCAATTGTGTAGCCTGTATGGCACCCGCAGTTGCCAGTGCTCGTACAACAATAGGATGCGATGCCGACAAAGGTGTAATTATTCAATTGCCGCTTTGCGGGCCCCATCTAGAAATCGCGCGCGCACACCCTAGCGTGATGCGATTCCTTGAAACACTCTTTTCAATGTCGCTGAACATCCCGGAGGTAAAGCGCAGCGACGCAATTCCCGATGATCTGATTGCGCATCTGCACGCACTGGTCGCCGAGGGTCTGGGCGGCAGTGTGGGAACGGCTGAAAAGCGTCGACGTGGCTGGCACTTGAGAGTTCAGCTATCCGGAGGATGGCATTGGTTACTGCGGTTGAACACGCTGACGGACTACGCCTACATGTTGTACAAGCCTGGGGAAACCAAGGAGGTGTACCGCGCGGACTCCGCACCGGACCATCCGGACTTGCCATTTTTTCCAGACCATGAGCATTCCAGACCTTCCAAGAAAAGTGACTCGACGGCGCCCAGCTTCTTGTACGGCAATCCGCTTTTTGATCTCAAGCGTTTACGGGGAATCGGGCAAGAGCTGCGCAGTGATTGACGGATGAGGAGCGAGGTCATACCTGCCACCGACATACTGCTTGCCCCCCAAAGATGAAGTGCCCCCCATCATGGGCAGCGTCGACAGACGCTCCCTCTTACACTTACGCCTACGATCAAGGCTTTTGCGGACAGATCGAAGCGTAAGCACAGGTAAGGCAGTGGTAGCCTTGTATAGGAGAACGATCTGTACCTCGAAGTTTTTCAGCGGCCTTGAAGACGTTCGTCGAATTGATCCTATTCGACGGGATACAGTTTTCCTGCCGACCACTGGTAAGCGAATGCAGGGTCAAAGATCGGCGCTGCCGGCCGCCCATGTTGGTCATCATCGGACGGACGTGTTTGACGTCGTACATCACCGCCATACCAGTCCGAAGCCAATGGATAGTTCCGCTCGGCTCCTCAAGCATCCAAGGTAGCGAAATCGTCAAGCCATTCACCACAGCGTTTTGGCTTGGCAGGTAAGAGGCGCCGGCGGCTTGCTGGATGCTCACTCCAGCACTGAACGCGCGCCAACCATCGTTGACCAGGAATTGATCTTCATCCGGCATCGGCAGTGATTTTTCCATCCAGCCTTTCCAGAACGCGTCTCCTGCTGACAAACCATCTCTGAACGCGTACTCCAATCCCGCCAGGACGCCAGATCGTGCCCTCATAGAGAGATCAATCTCTTGCTCTGCGGGCAACGTCAGTTCATGCGCGTAGTGGTACTTCAGTGGGCAGCTCAAGAATGAATCAAATGCCGTAAAGGCAACCGTTGCCGCGGCACTGGTTGGCGGCACGGCGGCGCGCCCGGCAACCCGCACTGCCCGCCCTATGTGCACCGAGACCAGGTTAGGATCTTTTACCAGCGAGGGGATGTTCTGATTCTCCGTGCAGGTGTAGATATTCAGACGATCCTTGGCTCTCGAGAGCGCCACGTACAGGAGGTTGTTACGTTCAATGGCTTCCTCCTTACGGCGTTGCTGCGAGGTGCTGTTCAGCACCTCTGGAGGAAGAAGCACCTCGTTGTGATTCTCTCTTTGCCCCGACACCTCGGCACCGAAACGGGACTTCTCCACGTTGGCCACGTGCACGATGGGAAATTCAAGTCCCTTACTGCCGTGGATGGTCATGAGGGTGACGGCATCGATCGCCGCAGCTTCGGGAGGGAGCGCTCGGTCCAATGATCGCTGGTTGATTCTCCGACGCAGGTCTTCGCGAACCAGGAACTTGTATAGGGTGGCCTGGCTACCCACGCCATCACCATTGCGGACACCGTAGAGGAACAGCCACAGGGCCAATCTTTGAATTTGTGCCGGCGTGGACTGATCAGCCACGTTTGCCAGACCAACCCCTTTCTCGAACAAGAGTTCGCATATGAAATCCCAGGGGCGGGTGCTGCGGGTCATCCGCCCCAGCAAACCTCGGAGCTGGGTGACCACCGCTTCTCCTCTCGGGGTAAGCCCGGCAATGGGCTTGCCTAACCATCTCCCCCGCTGGGATACCACGCCGGTCTTTGACAGCGCCATCAGGGTTTCAATATCGGCCGTCGGCATGCTCAAATCGGGATCATTGAGCAAGCCATATAAAGCTGCCGGGGAACGCTGAGTCAGCAGCTGCATGAGGCAAAGAAATGGCTTAACTTCGGCTCGCTGATACAGGTCGCCTATATGAAGGACGGGAATGCCGGCCCCCTCCAATCCTTTGGCCAACTGCTCGAGCTGTCCATTGGTAGCGCTGATAACACCTTGCGTACCGTATGGATAGCCGTCCAAAACGGCCTCGGATACCTTTTGAGCAACCGTGTTTATCTGCCCGGCGTTGTCCTCGCTCTGAAATAGCATGGGCTTTACGCCAGTGGAGCGCCGGCTAGCAGTGACATTGTCCAATGGCAGATCTTGTTCAAGCACATGATCTGTTCCGGCGCGTCGAACCAAGGCCAAAATTTCAGGTGAGCTGCGGCGGTTAATATCCAGCGAATAGGATTGAATTGAACGCTGGTTTCCGCTTGCGAAGGCGTGCTCAAACCTAAGCAGGCTCTGAATTGATGCACCTCGCCAATGGTGAATAGCTTGGCGGACGTCCCCGACGACCCAGAGATTTTTATGCAACGCACCGAGTCGCTTCACCAGTTCGACCATGACGTAGTTCACATCCTGGTATTCATCTACCAGCACGTGATCGTACTGATCCAAGAACTCTGCAACGGATGCGCGATCCTCAGCCGCTTTTCGCGTAGGTATCACGAGCAAGTCAGCGTAATCCACCCAGCCATCACGACGCATCACCTGCTCGTAAGCTCGATAAACCGTAACGATGTCCTGCCGCTCGTTGGCCACTTCCTGTTCAACCGGAGGTAAGCTGGCCAGGAGCCGCTCGTATTCATCGGGCGAAACCAGCTCCTCTTTGAGCCGGTGGATGATCTTGAGTACGTCAGGCAGCCAATCGTAAGGATTTTGCAGTCTGAAGAAATGAGCGAGCTGAATGTTCGGCAGTTCAGCCGCCATCATGCGCACTTGTTGCAACAGATCAGCGATCTTGATCTGGGGTGATAGGTTGAACAGGTTGGCATGCTTGCGCAGAAATTCGAGCCCAAAAGCATGGAAGGTTCCTGCCCATACGTGAGAGGCATCCGGTACGTTACCGACGGTCAGTCGCTCGATCAGTTCCTGAGCCGCCTTGTTGGTAAAGGTCAAGACGAGTATCCGGCTGGCCTGGACTCCATCGTTGATCAAGTGTGCGACACGATGAACCAGAGTTGTCGTCTTACCGGTACCCGGGCCTGCGACCACGTTGACGTAACGTTCGCTGGCCTGTGCGGCAAGACGTTGTGCGTCACTTGGGGTTGGCGCTTGAGTGAGAGCCACTGGAACCATCTCTGGAAGCAGTAGCGCATCTGCCATCTGCTGACGCACAAGCTCTTTCCCCAACCCGAAGTGCGTGCCTATCTGTCTCGCTCGCCACCCGTTCGCCCAAGCTTGATGAACGACTGACCGAGGCAAAAGCAGTTCACGAGCAAAGACATTCGCCTTCAACTCTTGTCGCTCCCAGGCACCGTAGCCATCCACAATGGCCGCCGCGCCACCCGCTGCCTCCGCACCGGCTGAACTTGGAATGCGAGATGGTCTCGGCGCCTGGGGAGAATCCAGATACCAGTGACCCAGCTCGTGCGCGATCAAATACACACGTTCATCCGGCCGTACGTCATTACGAATCAGGATCGTTTTAATCGATCGCAGCAGCACACCATCGCCACCCCCGAGGTCGAAATGATTAGCTGGAACCTCATCAACAGCTAACTCAAGAACGGTCTCGACGCCCGCGAGTAATTCTGCGCTGGCGGGATAGGCTTTACCGCTGGATTCCACTAACGAGGCGCGGACTTCCTGAGCCTTGAGACGCGCGCGATCAAATGGATTCATCCTGATCCTCGAATGCTAACAGTCGACCTTCTTCCGCTTCCGATAGACGTAAAGCCTTAACGGCCTCTGCCCAACTGACGGGCTCCATGAGCTCTCGTGGGCTGCCATTCGGTGCTTTATAAGATCTCTGGGGCGCTTGTTCGAAATTGAGGGCCATCGCCGCCTCCATGGCCTCTGTGGAGAGCTTCAACTCCTTTGCCATTCTAGCTAACAAGGATTGGGGCGCGCGTGCGATACCACCCAGAACTTGGTTGACCAGCGCCCTAACGTTACCTATTCCGATTGCTTCACCCAGTCGCCCTGCCTTTACCCCAGCAACATTTCTGATTGTCTCACGAGCATGAGTAACCTCCTCGGCTGTTAGCACCTGAGCAACGGTCTCATGAATGTGCTGAACCTCTGGGCAATGGGAGAGTGCTTCTGCAACGAAGAATCCAACGACCTGAGAAGCCGACTTCCTGTACTCCTTAGCAGTCAACTTGATCTCTAGGCTGAAGGATCTATCTAGACGCGCCATCCACTGCTCTGAATCGCCCGAATAGGCATTCATTTTTCGCTCGTACGCTTCAAGCAGCTTCTTTGGGCTTTGATCTTCAATCGCGCCCTCAAATGCATCGAGCCCTTGCTTGACCAGCTGGCGAATAAGCACTGACTTCTTGACGTCGCGGGCATCAGCGACTTTGCGGATCTGCTCATGCATCGCCTTGCTGGTGTAGACGCCAATCGTCTGCATAGCCTCTTTCGTGGAGTTTGCAGCCTCTCGAGGGGCTTGTGACGCCTGAGGTACCGATGGCACATAGCACCTTTCCATTGCGATCTCCTTGGGCGTTCCATCCTGGACAGAGAAGACGTGACCTGCTTGCTCTAAACAGTCAGCAATAGCCGAAATACTGACGGTTGCTGACAGCTGAGCCATTACCTGTCGAGCAAGCGACTCAGGGCTCTGAGCCTCCACTTTCAAGGTTTGACCGTCAGGTAATGGGAGCAGGCATTGATGCTTCCCTGCCGATCCACTAAAGGTGCCAGCGCTAGAAAGCCATGTCAGGTATTCACCCCACATTCTGAGCGGTGCGGAGGTCAAATTGATATCACTTTTCATGGTAGGCTTGGTCATCATGGACGCGTGGGTGTATCGTAGTTGCGCTCTGTATATCAACTTTATATCACCTGAGCCAGTAGGGACACAATTGATCGACGCTCATTTTTCGGCCGCCGTGCGCAGTGGAGTAGCGCAGTGGATGCAAACGAACTCAATCGAGGACTGCCAAAAGGGACTTGCCGATCCTGTCCAGCTGGCGACCGAGCTCACGCCACCCGTGTTGGCAGCGCTGATTGAGGCCGGCACTTCGCTGCATGCTCTTCAAGAGCGAGCCTGGATACACCCAGTAATCCATCTGCGCAACGTTTTTGAAGCGACTGCTCTGCCCGAAACACCTTCAGCCTTCGTACCTATCCCGGAGCATCCGGCCACGATCGCTGCGCGCGCCGCAGCCATCGTTGCACTCGCGATGCTGAATGCGCAGACGGTTTCCTATGGCTCTGAAAATGATGGCCACCTCTTTGTCAACCTCGTCGTCCTGCCTGGAGATGGCGATTTTGCCAACAAGTCCAAAGGCGACATGCGTGGTCACACCGACGGCGTTTATTTCCCCATACGGGGACAAGAACATGAGCTTGAGAAGCGATTTGCCCCGTCTCCTGATTTTGTCTGCCTTAGTGGATTACGCAATCCCGACAGTGTGAGTACGACGGTGATGCCACTGAGCTCGGTGCTTGCCCTGCTCTCTCCCAAGGATGTAGAAGAGCTGACAAAGCCCCAGTATGTCCTCAGGCCGCAAAAGACCTTCAGGGTGGGTTTCAAGAAACTCTTTGGCAGTGACTGCCAATTCCTAAAACCCTTGCCTGGAGTCCAGTTGCTCTTCGTAGGAGACAATGGTCACTGGATTCGCTTCAGCCACAGTGCTGCAGTGGCGGAAGATGATTCATCGCCAGCTAGCCAAGCCATAGGGCGTTTCGAGCAAGCCTGCCTGAAATGTGCCGATTCAGTGGTAGTAGCGCCTGGGGATGTTGTCATCGTCAACAACCGCATTGGTCTTCACGGGCGTTCCGAGGTTGGCGGGGAACCGGGCGGAACGTCGCGATGGCTGCTTCGAACCTACGGCCTGGATGTTGAAGATCTCAGTGAACAACAACGCTACAGTGATAGCGTTTTCAAACTGTACCCTTGATCCTCCAACGGAGGAGATAGCCGCTCTGCTGTACACCCGACACCGACAGAAGGCGACCACTCTTTGTTGCTAGATAGCGCAAAAAATTTGCGTCACGAGCAGCTGCGCCTGTTCACTTGGAGCTCATTTTAACTGCACCTCGTGCAAGATCGGGACACGCTTTCGAGGGTGGCCACAACATCCTCCACCGACCTGTCTGCCCTTGCCTCTCTTGCTGCAGGCGAGGACACCTTGAACAGCAAAGTGCCGCGATCTTCTACACAAGAACTGTTGCTGATGGTTTCATTCGCTGACGCAACAGACCGGCACCCTGGATGGCTCAAGCAAACAGCGCCACGAGCAAGGAAACGACATTCACCGAAAGGACTCAGCAATGAGCACAAAACGCCAATACAGGACATTTGACAAGCAAAACGAAGCCTTGGATTTCACCTTTTCCTACAATGATGAAGAGACCGCAGTACTGCACGCACAGTTGAACAATTCGAGCGCTATCACCGAGAACGAATTGCGCCGCGTATCTCTGTGGAAATCCAACAGAGTGCTCTCGGTACCGCCTGCAACCCTTGAAAAACTCAATGCCCTCGCGACCATCCCAAATATTTCCCTGAAAGATCCACTCGTAAAGGACGTCATCGACCAGCTCGTCCTCGCACAGGGCATCGGCTTCCCGATGGCGAGTTCGATACTCAAGTTCATCAGGCCAGACCTGTTTCCCATCATCGACGTCAGAGCCTACAGAGCATTGACTGGCACAAAGCCTTACTACGGGACCTACAACTACAAAAAATACATCGCCTATGCCGAGCAACTGACTGACCTGGCCCGGCAGCTTAATCGCCCACTGAGGGAGATTGACGAGCAGCTGTATTGCTATGACGAAAAACATAACGGAAAAATCTGAAACAGCCTTGATCGCCCCACAGCGAGCACAATGAATGGATGCAACGCTTACTGCCCGCGCACTTTGGGAAAAGCCTCAGCTCGGAGCAGGCCTTGAAATACGCCTGAAAAAGTGGCCGCAATGGACGCGACGCGGACTTCGAGGATTCAGCGGTCGCAACCTCGGTGTCTCAGGGCCTGACGACAACAGCCGGCAAACCCCGTTGAGTCAAATGCTCAAACCGACGAAAAAGCCAGATTGCCCGGATCAATACAAAGCAACTGCTGGTCGCCAATGATCCAAACCAGGCTAAGTCGCCGACATCGGTGCCTCGGCGCTACAGATAATTCGCTGAAATATGCCGGGTCAATGCGGTGCCTCACAACACTCCTCCAGACGCCGAAGCCAACTAGATCCAGAATATCCGTGGGAGTAAATGTGGGAGTATTTTTTCGGACATGAAAAAGCCCAACCGGTGAAGATTGGGCTAAGTCATTGAAAAATATGGTCGGGACGGAGTGATTCGAACACTCGACCCCTAGCACCCCATACTATTAATCAGCCGACTCCCACTGCGCACTCGGACACCCCGTTGAAATTCGCCCGGTATGTGGCATGTATGCTTCGGGCGTAGGCGGAGAAAGGCCGCCCTCTAGCGCATCTATTAGATCCGCCCAATATTGCATCATCCTACGTCTCGGCTCGACGTATTCTGCATGATTGTATGCAGCCCGAATTTGGTTGGTATCAGCGTGTGAAAGCTGCGCCTCAATCCACTCTTCTACAAAGCCAACCTCGTTGAGCGCCGTTGAGATGGTGGCCCTGATGCCATGCCCGGTGAGCCTTCCTTTGTAACCCATACGGCTAATCGCGGTGTTAAGGGTATTTTCACTGATCATTTCCTGCGGTTCGTATCGGTGAACCAGCAGGTACCGCGCACCGCGCGCCCTTAACTGCATTAGCCGCTGCACAATTGTAATTGCTTGGATAGACAGTGGAATCACATAAGGTGGGATCTCATTCCCCTGTGTTCGAACACGACTCCGGAGTTGCTTCACACCCTCCGGCGGCACCAGCCAGATCCCCTTGTCGAGGTCGAATTGGTCTGGCGTAGCCGCCCGCAGCTCTCCTGTACGAACCCCTGTCAGCAGCAACAGACGAATACCAAGCCGTGTCGCTTCTGCACACCCATATTGGGTGACGGTCCTGAGCAGTCCTGGAAGTTCATTTACCTGGAGGAAGGGATTATGGCGAACTGGCCGCGGCGTCTCGGCAACGATATCAAGGTCTGCTGCTGGGTTCACATCAACGAGCCCTTCCGCCATGGCAAAACGAAAGATCTGGTTGAGCCAGGTGCGTACCTTTCGAGCAGAGACCAGCGCCCCTCTGCGCTCAATTCGCCTAATGACCTCCAGCACATCACCCCGAGAAATATCTGAGATCGGAAGATCGCCCAAACACGGCAGCATGTCCTTCTTCAGGTATTTGCTCGCTTGTCCTGCACTGCCCTTCCTACTTTTCGTCAGTTTTTTACTTCGGAACTCATGCCAGCGACCAGCAACCGCTTCAAAGGTGTTGTTGGCGGCGTGAGAGGCTTTTTGGCGCTCGGCGCGACGATGTGAGCGGGGATCGATATTGTTGGCCACCAGCGCACGTGCAGCCTCTCTCCGCTGGCGAGCCTCCTTGAGACTGACGTCGGGATAGATGCCAAGGGAAATACGCAATTGCTTGTCATGCCAATAGAAACGGAAATGCCAGCGCTTCGAACCCGTCGTGGGCACTTGAAGAGATAAGCCATCCCCATCAGTTAACGTATAAGGCTTGCTGGCGGGCTTGGCTTGCTTGATCGCTGTATCTGTCAGAGCCATCAGACACCTCCTTTTGCATCAAGGAGGGGAATACAACCCAGCGGTAGACGGGCCAATACGAAAATTGATGCGCAAGGAATCGTAAAAGGCTGTGCCAGCGGTGTACTTAAATGTGTACTTAAAAACCGTGGCTGGAGATGGATTCCAGTGGAATTCAGAAAACGAAAAAAGCGGCTCAAGGCCGCTATTTCCGTAGCTTCCAGGCGTTCAGTGGGCCTTAGTGGAAGCAAATATGGCGCAGCGGACGGGACTCGAACCCGCGACCCCCGGCGTGACAGGCCGGTATTCTAACCGACTGAACTACCGCTGCGCGTAACACATGAAGCGAATGGTGGGTGATGACGGGATCGAACCGCCGACCCTCTGCTTGTAAGGCAGATGCTCTCCCAGCTGAGCTAATCACCCTTCGTTTCGGTGTGGGCGCATCATACACCAAAAAATCGTAATGTCTTGATTTAAATGCACTTTATTTAAAAAAGTTTTCAGCACGATTTTCGCCATATGCCTGACAGCAGAAAGCCCGTGGTTAGCGGGCTTCTTGTCACCACCCGGCACTCAGCGTTCCAGGTACCGACTATGGCGCAGCGGGCGGGATCATAACGCAGCTTCAAACGCTTTAAAAGGAAACGGCGCTGGCTTGCTCACGCCCGTCCGCGGCAGGCTCAGCAGGCCTTCGACGCTTGGCCCAGACGATGGTAGGCCCGATTGAAATACACCAACCCCTCGTCAGCACCGCTCTGGCGAATCGTCTGGATCTCGCAGTAGAAAATACTGTGGGACCCCACTTCGTGTACTTGCGCGATACGGCAATCGAAATTCACCAGCGCGTCGAGCATCACCGGCGCACCGCTTTCCAGCGTGATCCACTCGGTGACGGCGAAGCGTTCATCCATCGTCAACGTGCGGTCGGCAAAGGCGCCGGACAGTTGCTGATGATCACCACACAAGGTGTTCACACACACCGAACCGTTACGCTTGAAATGCTCGTTGGAATGGGAGGACCGGTTCATGCACACCAACAGCGTGGGCGGTGAATCGGTCACGCTGCACACCGCCGAGGCGGTAAAGCCGAACCGACCCGCCACGCCATCGGTGGTGATAACCGACACGGCACCGCCCAGCATGGCCATTGCATTGCGAAAGCTGCCTACGTCTACCATGGTCGTTCCCCTTAGATATCCAGCACGAGTTTTTTGGATTTGGCTCGTGAACAGCACACTAGAATTTGATCGTTGGCGGCCTTCTCATCGTCCGTGAGGTACACGTCCCGATGGTCCGGCTCGCCGTCGAGCACATCGCACAGGCAGGTCCCGCACACCCCCTGCTCGCAGGAAATCTCGATCTTGATGCCCACCTGCGCCAGCGCGGCGAGAATGCTTTGCCCTTGCGCCACCTGAACGGTCTTGCCGCTGCGCGCGGCCACCACTTCAAAGCTGCCACCCGAGCTGTCCACGTCCACCTGGAAATACTCCTTGTGGATGTGCGACTCGCTGTAGCCCTGGTCGCGCGCGCCCTGAATCACCCAGTCCATGAAGCCCGCAGGGCCACAGGCATACATGTGCACGCCGGCCTCGCCCCTGCCCAATACCTTGAGCAGTTCGAGCTTCTGCTCGGGCCCTTCGTCATCGAAGTGGGTAAACACATGCGGGGCAAACGGTGCGCTGGCCAGTTCGGCCAAAAACGCACTGCGTCCACGCTCACGCCCGCAGTAATGCAGCTCGAATGACTTGCCGGCAGCGTACAGGGCATAGGCCATGGCGATCATCGGCGTGATGCCTATGCCGCCACCCAGCAGCAGCGAACGCTGCGCCTGCGCCGCCAGCGGGAACAGGTTGCGCGGTGTGCTGATCCGCACTTCGCGGCCTTCGAGCAGGGTCTCGTGCACGCCCACCGAACCGCCGCGCGAGGCCGGGTCCTTGAGCACGCCCAATCGATACAGGCTCGAGTCGGCAGGGTCGCTGCACAGCGAATACTGACGCACCAGCCCCGGGCCGATATGGATATCGACATGTGCGCCGGCATCGAACCCCGGCAGCGGCGCGCCGTCACGACGGATCAGGTCCAGGACGACAACGCCGTCCCCTTGCAGCTCGCGCTTGCGCACGACTACGTCCAACAATTCTTCAGTCATGGCCGTTATTCCATGGAGTTCGCCAAGGCCGCCGTGGCGGCCGGTATCAGTCAGCGCATGAACAGGCCGCCATTCACGTCCCAGGTCGCCCCGGTGGTGAAATAGGCTTCGGGCCGCGCCAACTGCACAATCAGGTCGCCGAGAAAATCCGCATCGCCAAGACGCTGCACCGGAATGTTGGCCAGCAGGCCCGGCAGGCGTTCGGGCGGGATCGCCGCGCGCACCGCCGCCGAGTCGATCGGCCCTGGGGCAATCGCGTTCACGGTCACTCCGCGTGCGGCAAATTCCTTGGCGAAAATCTTGGTCAACGTCAGGATGCCGCCCTTGCTCGCGGCATAATGCGCGCCGGTGGCGGTGCCGCCGTTCTGCCCGGCCAGGGACGCCATATTGATGATGCGTCCGTAGCCGGCTTCGGCCATGTACGCACCCATCACCTGGCAGCCGAGAAACACGCTGCGCAGATTCAGGCCCACGACGGCGTCGAACTCCTCGGGGCTGATCTGCAGCAGCGGCGTGGTCTTGGTCACCGCGGCGTTATTGACCACCACGTGCAGCGCGCCGAAGCGCGCCAGCACCTGCTCCAGGCCCGCTTCGAAATCGGCCTTGTTGCCTGCATCCAACTGCAGGGCGAGGCTGCGTTCGCCACCGGGGTCGAGCTGTCGGGCACACGCTTGTGCGGCCTCCAGCGTGAGGTCGGTGACAACCACCGAGTAGCCCGCGCGCAGCAGGCTCGCGCAGAAATGCTGCCCCAGGCCCTGGCCCGCGCCCGTCACCAATGCTATCTGGTTCATGTCGGTGCGCCTCAGAGGATGTAGCCGATACCGGCGAGGGCATCGTCACTGTTGATCAGGCTGACCACCTTGCGGTGGATCTTGAAACCGCCGTCGCTGCGGATCAGGTCGTAGGTCAGGTCGGCGCTGTAGAACTTAAGGCTTTCCTTGCGAAACTCACGCACGTTCTGCGCACAGCGCACGCTGACCTGGAGGCCGTCGTCGGCCAACACCCGGAATCGCGATTGCATGCGCACCGTACGCGGTTGCGGGCTGGTGGAGATCGACTCGCCGCCGATCAGGCGCTGAACCCGCAGCTCACGCATATGATGGTCGTCGTAGGCGTAGTTGAGGGTGTTTTCGAAGTCGGTTTCCTTGGGGTCGATGGGAATGATGTAGGTGCCCTTCTCGGTCCACATCTTCAACCAGCCCTCGTACTCACCGTGGTCGAGCATGTCGCCTTCCAGCCAGATGAAAGCGGTCACTTCTTGCAGTAATTGCAGGTTCATAAGGTTCTCCACGGGTCAGGCCGACATCATCTTTTTCCACTGCTGGTACCCGGCGCGCATGCCGGTCTCGGCACTCACATCGGATACCCGCCCGCCTGCACTGGCCTGTTCGCCGGGCAGGCCGCGGTTGAGCATGATCCACAGGTCTTCACCGGCGCTGGCGCCCTTCTGTACCCGCTCCCAGGCTTCGGAGTCGTCCGGGGTGCCGAAACCCATCGGGCCCTGGAAGTGTTCGTGCAGGCGCAGGCGATAACGGTTGGCCACGGCCGGGCCGCCATCCATGGTGATCACCGAGTGGTGGATTTCCGTCTCGGTCACCGAGATCGGTTGCAGTACCCGGAAGAACGCCATCGAGCAGGCCACGTTGGGGAACAGGTTGAGGTTGAAGCCAGTACCGCCGACCGCACGTACGATCCGGCGCACCTGTTGCTCTTCGATGCCTTCGTCACGCAGCTCGGCGGCCAGCCCTTCGAAACGCTCGGGGATCGGCTTGTCCAGGTCGGCTTCGAGGTCGATCAGGTCGGGAATCATCACCATCACGCTGTGGCCGTTGCCGAGGTCCTCGACGTAGCCAGGGCCCTTGACGAAGTCGAACAGCTCAAGGGTCTGCTCATCCACCGACGACAGGAAGCTCTTGTGCACCAGTGGGAAGTGGTAGGCATCGGTGGTGTTTTCCAGCTGGATCTTCCAGTTGCCGGGGAAGCGGAAACGGTGCTCGCCCGGAACCTTGATGCCATAGCCGGCGCCCTGTTTCATGAACAGGTCCATCCATTTTTTCGCCGCGCCGAGGTAGTCCTCCAGCGGCTCGATGTCGTCCTTGAAGGTGGCGAAGATCATGCCGGCGTAACTTTCAGTGCGCAGGCTGACCAGCGGCAGCTCGGCCTTGTCGATGCAGTCGCCGTAGCTTTCCGGGTGCGGAATACCGCGCAGCGAACCATCCAGTGCGTAGCCCCAGCCGTGGTACGGACAGACGAAGCTGTTGGTCTTGCCCTTCTTGTGTTCGCACACGGTGGCGCCACGGTGGCGACAGCGATTGAGCAGCACATGCACGTCCTTCTTGCGATCACGCACCACAATCACCGGCTGCTTGCCGATGTAGGTGGTCTTGTAGCTGCCGTTGTCGGGAATCTCGCTGGCGTGGGCGACCCAGATCCAGGTGCTGTAGAAAATCTTCTCAAGCTCGGCGTCGAACAGTTGCGCATCGGTGTACATCGAGGTGTGGACGCGGTCGGCCTGCACCAGGTCGGCGGGGTCGACGGCGAGGTTTACAGCGGGAATCAGCTTGCTCATGGGGAGTGTCCTCGTCGGCATCAAGTACGCTGAATGATCAGCTCGCGCCCAACCCGGGCTTCGACCTTGGTGTAGCGCCACAGCTTGTACGGGCCGTCGCCCACCGGCGTGCTGCGAAACAGATTGCACGCGGCATGCACGGTCTCGATGTCCGGCACGTCGGCCAGCAGGTAGGTGGTCCACGGGAAGCCATCGGAAGGCCCGACCATGCTCTGGTCGTCATCCATGTTGCCCAGCACCTTGACGCCGGTGAGGTCGTGAATGCCGTTCCACATCGCGCTGAACGCTGCCCACACCTGCAATTGCTCGTCGCGCGGGGCGTCGAAAAAGTTCTGGTTGATGCCCATGCAGAACAGCACGCGCAAGGTCTTTTTATCAGTCATTTTTATGTTCTCGACGGTTAGAGGTAGCCAGGCAAAGGCTGTTTGCCGAAGAACATGGCTCCGGCGTTCTGATAGGTGATATCGCCCATGAAGGCGTGCTGCGTGACTACCTGGGCGTCGTTGACGCAGCGGGCCAGCGGGCTGTCGTTGTATACGCCGCTCATGCCCGAGAGCATTTGCGCGGTGCGCGCCACGTCGGCGGCAACGCGGGTGGCATGGGTCGACGACAGCCGCAGCAGGTTGGTCGCGGCCACGGGCACCGCGTCGCCGGCCAGTACGTAGTCCCAGGCGCGGTCGATGGATTCGTAGAAGAACGCCCGCGCGGCACGTAGCTCGGCTTCGGCACGGGCAATGTCGACCTGGGCCAGGGGCCGATCGGCAATCGCCGGAGCACCGGTCACCGAGGCACGACCACTGGCCATGTCGGCCAGGGCATCGAGTGCGGCACGGGCCACGCCCAGGCCGACCACCGAGAGCACCTGGGTGGCGAATGACAGCGATGGGTAGCGGAAGAACGGTTCGTCCAGGTTGGGCAGGCCGCCGCGCACGAAGGTCCACTCCTCGCTGACCCGCACATTTTCGGCGACCAGGTCGTGGCTGCCGGTACCCAGCAGACCGACGGTGTCCCAGGTTTCGTCGATGCGGATCGCGTTGCGCGGTATTACCGCAATGCGCGGCAGGCCGAAGGTATCGCCGTTTTTCGGGGCGATGCCGACACCGACGATATCGGAGCCCAGGGAGCCGCTGGAGTATTTCCAGCGACCATTGACCATAAAACCTCCCTCGACCACTTCAGCCGGTTGCGGCGGGAAGATGCCGCCGGCGAACACTACGTCCGGACCGTTGGCATACACCTTGGCGATGCTGTCGATCGGCAGCGCCGCCAGGTAGACCGGGCTCATGCCGAAACTGGCGACCCAGCCGGCTGACCCGTCAGCCTGGGCAATGCGCTCGATCACCTGGCAAAACTCGGCGGGGGAACACTCCAGGCCACCAAAGCGCTTGGGCACCAGCGCCCGGTAGACACCGTGCTGCTTGAAGGCCTCGATGACATCCGACGAGATATGACGCTGGCGGTCGAACTCACCGGTTCTGGCCCGTACACGCACATCGACGAGCAACGCTTCGAAAGCGGGGCCACTGGCAAGCGGACTCACCGCACCCTCCGCTGGTTTTTTTAGCGAATGCATACATTTACTCCGTTGTCAGGAACGGTATTGGGCTGGGCAGGAAGTCAGTGTCGAGAGGGGATGAGACGCGGAACGAGCGGGATGGATCGGCATAGTGGTTACCTTTGTTTTTGTGGGTGCCGTTGGAGGTGAATCTGATCTTTATTACGTGAATTGTCAATTGATTTATCACGCTAAATAACACCACTAATCACGTAAAATAAAATGGCAAACACAGGAACAAATTACTATATCTACCTGTTTTTATTCTATAAAAAATAAAAAACAGCCCTATAAAAAATCTGAAAATCTTAAAAAATATTTATTTTTTCGTACAAAAAAATGGAAGCGGGCTTGCTCGCGAAGGCGGTGTGTCAAGTCAACATGAGTCGACTGACACGCCGCCTTCGCGAGCAAGCCCGCTCCCACAGGGGATCTGCGTCGTTGTGGAGAACGGGGTTATGCGTCAGCGCTTGAGGGCACGGGGAGCTCGGCGTCGCTGTTCCACGCCTGCACCGGGCGGCCGAATAGGTTTTCGGTCTGGAAATGCGCCATGCGCCACTGCCCGTCTTCCTCGTCGAAGCGCACCGTCAGGCGCGCCGCGTTGAGGTGAGAGGCGCCGTCGGCGAAGGTGGATGTCTGCAACATCACCCAGTTGCCGATGACCGCATCGTCGCGCACTTCGATCAGCTCGCTGGTGAGAAAGTGCACGTTGAGGGCAAAGTGCGCCGGCGTTTTCATGTAGCCGGCGAACATCGCCGCAATGGCTTCGCGCCCACGGTAACCGCCAAAGCTCTTGGCGTACCTGGCGCCCTTGCCCTCCCACACCGCGTTCCGGGTGAACAGGCCGGCCAGTTCATCGAGCGGCGTGTGGGCGTCGAGTGCATCACACAGCAGCATGTAGCGGTTCATGCAGGCGCGGGCACTGTCCTGGATTTCAAAACGGCGCAGGCGTTGTTCCAGGTCCGGGCGGGGAATGGTTGTGCTCATCTCACACCTCATGCCCGCTATACAGGCGCTCAAGCAGGCGACCGGCGATGGCCAGCAGTTGCTCATCCGCGCCCTTGGCCCCTATCAATTGCAGGCCAACCGGCAGGCCCTCGGCACTGGCCAACGGGATGCTCAACGCCGGGTGCCCCGACAGGTTGAACGGGCGCACGAAAGCAGTCATGCCCAGCACTGCCTGGGTGTCGGTCGCCTCGGCCAGGGTCAACGGGAACTCCGGCATGGTCGGCAGCACGAGCACGTCGACCTGCTGCAGCGCCGCATCGACCTCGGCGGTGAAGCGCAGGCGCACCTGCTCGGCCTCGGCCAGCGCGGCCGCCGTGGTGTTGCCGGCGGCCGCCAGGCGCGCGGCGATGTCGGCGCCCACCTTGCCGGTGTCCAGCAAGTGCGCGCAGGCATTGAAGGTCTCGCGGTTGATCACCACCATGCCGGCGTCATAGGCCGCCTTGAGGCTGGGCAGCGTGAGGGTTCCGGTGGGCAGTCGGCTGTCGGCGATGGCCGCGTCGATCACGCGCTGTACCGCTGCGCTGGCCTGCACACTCACAATGCCCAGGCGCGGCGCGGCCGGCGCCGGTGCCGGCTTGAAGGCAGGGTCGATTGCCTGCATGGCCGTGACCAGCATCGGCAGGCTCGCGGCAAACGGGCCGACGCAATCAAGGCTGCTGTGCGTCGGCATCACGCCACGGCGGCTGATCCGGCCGAACGTCGGCTTAAAACCGAACACGCCACAACAGCAGGCGGGAATGCGCACCGAACCGCCGGTGTCCGTGCCCAGGGAAAAATCCGCCAGCCCGGCGGCCACGGCGGCGGCTGAACCGCTGGAGGATCCGCCTGGAATACGCCCGGGGAAACGCGGGTTCGGCGCGGTGCCGACCCAGTGATTGATCCCCGTGGTGCCAAAGGCCAGTTCGTGCAGGCTGGTCTTGCCCACCAGGCGGCAGCCCTTGTCCAACAGGGCTTGCACCACCTCGGCATGGGCCGCGGCCGGCGCGGCATCGTCCAGGGCCTGGCTCGATGCACGGGTAGGCAGGCCGGCGATATCGATGGTGTCCTTGACCATTACGGTCGGCCCATCGCCGCCAAGGGAAAGCTGTTCAATCACCAGGGTCATGTCACGTTACCTTCAGTGCGAATTGCGGAATGGGGGCGCCCGATGCGCCCTTTCCTTTTTTCACACTCACCGAATATTACGTGAATTGTCAATTATATTTCTGAACATCAGCCGGAATCGAACGGGTCAATAACCATGCCCAATTCACGAGAAAAGTCTATGATTGCTCGTCTCCCTCGACATGAGCACATCATGAGCCCACCAAAAAAACACGCAGGCCGCTACAACCCCGGCAGTGAAGACTTTCACAAAGAAGATTTTCCGTTCTACTGGCTCGCTATGGTGCATGGCCGCTACAGTCAATACATGGAAAAGGCCCTGAAGAAAATCGGCCTGGACATCCCGCGCTGGCGGGTGCTGTTTATCCTCAAGGAGAACGGCCAGTCGAGTATTTCCGAAATTTCCACCCACGCCATCGCCAAGCTTTCGACCATCACCAAAACGGTGTATCGCATGAAGGAAGACGGCCTGGTGGACACCGCGCCCTGCGAGGACGACGGCCGCGTCACTCAGGTGCGCATTACCGCGCAGGGGCGCGAAGCGATTGAACGCATCCAAGTGGCCACCGGCGATGTGTTCAAGCGCAGTTTCAACGGCATGACCGAAGCGCAGATTCAGCGCCTGAACCGCATGCTCGAAACGGTGTTCAACAACCTCGGCGAACCCTAGGCCAGCCGCGACACAGCCTGTCGCGCATAACCAATTCCCTGGCAGGCTCGAACAAGCAGCCAGGCGTGTATCGGCTTTTAATGCAGAGGTCTTTCGAGCGCCCGACGGGCGCGACGAACCCTTCATTGGAGCGCCGTCATGCACATTGCCTTATTGCCCTCAGTCGTTGCTTTCCTGGGCCGCGACCATTCCAACTTCATCGATGGCGCCGTGCACACCAGCGCGTCGGCGCGACGCATCGGCATCGTCGACCCTGGTACCGGCGAGACCGTCACGCAGTTGCGTGACGCCCAGGCCGAGGATGTCAACCTGGCCGTCAACAGCGCCTCCGCCGCCTTCAAGGGCGCCTGGGCAAAGATCACGCCCTACCAGCGCGGCGTTCTGCTCAACCGCCTGGCCGATCTGATCGAGGCCAACGGCGAGGAGCTGGCGCAACTGGAAACCGTGAGTTCCGGCAAATCGATCAACCTGTCGCGGCATATCGAAGTGGGCCAGAGCGCGGTGTTCCTGCGTTACTTCGCCGGCTGGGCCACCAAAATCGGCGGCCAGACCATGACCCCGTCGTTTCCCTCCATGGACGGCGAGCACTACAGCGCCTACACCCTGCGCGAGCCGGTCGGCGTGGTTGCGGCCATCGTGCCGTGGAACTTCTCGTTGATGATCGGCGTATGGAAGCTCGGCGCCGCGCTGACCACCGGCTGCACCGTCGTGCTCAAACCCAGCGAATACACGCCGCTGTCCCTGCTGCGCCTGGCGGAACTGGCGATCGAGGCCGGGATTCCAGCTGGCGTGATCAACGTGGTCAACGGTCGTGGCCAGGTCGGTCAGCAGTTGATCGCACACCCGCAGGTGCGCAAGGTCTCGTTCACCGGCTCGGTGCCCACCGGCATTGCCGTGGGCAAGGCCGCCATGGGAGCCGACCTTACACGTGTGACCCTGGAACTGGGCGGCAAGAACGCCGCCGCGCTGTTGGCCGACGCCAATGTCGATGACGCCGTGGCGCGCTTCGTACAAGCGGCTTACGTGCACCAGGGCCAGGTGTGCGCATCACCCGAGCGCTTGTTCGTGCACCGCTCACTCGTCGAGCAAGTGACACAGAAGATGGCGGCGATGCTGTCGCAGATGATCATCGGTTCACCCCTGGATGAACACGCACAGTTCGGCCCGCTGTCGAACAAGCCGCACTTCGACAAAATCCTCGGTTTTTTCGAGCGCGCCCTGCAACGCAACCAGGTGGCATACGGCGCGCATGCGCTGGACCGCGCCGGTTACTACGTGGAACCGACGCTGATCGTGGCCACCGGCAAGGACGACCCCCTGCTGCACGAAGAAACCTTCGGCCCGGTGGTGTGTGTGCTGGCGTTCGACGACGAAAAGGAACTGGTCGAGCTGATGAACGACAGCCCGTTCGGCCTCACCGCCAGTCTCTGGACCAACGACCTGTCCAAGGCGTTGCGCCTGATCCCGCAAATCGAAGCGGGCACGGTGTGGGTCAACATGCACACCTTCGTTGACCCCAGCGTGCCGTTTGGCGGGATGAAGGCGTCGGGTGTCGGGCGTGAGTTCGGCAGTGCGTTTATCGACGATTACACTGAGCTGAAATCGGTGATTATCCGCTACTAACAAGCAGGCGCTCGCGGGCCGACCGGGTGTTTGCTCTGACGGCACAGAGATCCAAATGTGGGAACGAGTACGGCAGACACTAATCGGTCCACCGTACTCTACTGCTGGTTGAACGATCAGAACCTGGTCGAGATCAACACCGCGCTATACACATTGAGCTTGTCATCCCCCAACTGCACGCCGCCATGATCCGCATCTTTGCGCGGGTCGTAGAGACCCAGCATGGGCGACAGCGTGATAGTGGGTGTCACCGACCAGTCCAGGATCAAATCCAGCTCACGCCCCGAACTGTCGATGGCACCACGGGTACGCTGGTTACGAAAATCATAAGCCAGAACGTTCACCGCGAGTGTCTCGTACGGCTGCGCGCGCCAGTACACTTGCTGGATCGTGGTATTGGCGCCAAAGGGTCCTGCATAGTTGGCGGCAACTTCGCCCTGGAACCAGGTACCGTAACCACGGCTGAAGCCATAGAGAAGAGAGTCCCATTCGACCCCATACTGACTGAAGCGATAGCCCAGTGTCTGCTTGCCCGGCAGATCGGCGAAGGTCCATGCTGCCTCGACATAACCCGCCTTGGCATTACCCCGCCGGGTGTTTTGCACAGCGATTTCCGATGACAGGAACAGCCCAAGTACGCCGGCATTTCCCGTAGCGCGCAAGCTATAGACATCCATGCCATCGCGGTCCGCCTGAATACCGCTTGCGAGCTTCCGATCAACCCCAAGCCCATGCAGATATGTCAGGCCAATCGTTCCCATATCGGCAGTGTATTCAAGGGTGGAAAACGCCATCTCGACTTTCGCCTGAATCGGGTTGTCCGACTTGAACCAGCCGAGCGAGCCATGCAGTCCCTGCTGACCACCGAGCTTCAACCAGAAAGTCTGGTCAAATGCACGGCGCGGCGTGATGTAATAGCCGCCCCCACGATTGTAACGGTTGTCTGCGACGCCCCTGCCCGCGCTGATGCCGTCACCGGCGACGAGAAAACCGTCACCGAGCAGGATCGCCTGCCGGCCGGCGGAAACTTCCACGCCGTCTTTGCCAAGCGCCGGAAAGAGATCAGCCGAGCGCCAGCCGGCAAAGGCCTCTTCCCATTTATCGGTGCGCTCGGTGCCATTGGTAAAACCTGCCGCATCACCATCGCCCCACGTCGCCGACGCGGTGCGGTTCACCGTACCGAACACCGACCCCAGATCATCGCTGGTCAAACTGCCGCTCAAGCCATACTTGATGTAGCCCTCCTGCCAGCTGGAATGCCCCGGTGCGCGATTGCCCCACTGTTGATAATTTTTCTGGCTGTGGAAAACGCCCACGGTAGAACTCACGTCCAGCGACAACGTGCGATCGGGCTCATCGACCAGCACATAGGCCTGTCCGACAGTGCACCAAAGACTCCCCGCGATGCAGACGCAACACCCTATTACATTCGTCAAACCTGGTTTCATGACTTGCGCGCTCCCTGGCGCGCCGCACGGCGGCGCACCGTTATTATTATTGTGTTGACCAAGCCTCTATCACTGAGCGATTGCACCATTGGCAAACATGTCTGCGACGATGAACCAGTGACCGTGCTCTTTCTTCCAGACAAACAAGCTCTTCATCTTGAAGGGGGCCTCGTTACCTGCCGGAGTCACGTCCCACGTCACCCAGGTGTAGGCGGACTCATCGTTGAGTTGCACCAAGCGATTGAGATGTATGACGGTGCTCTTGGAGCCCTCCATCAGATGCTGAACCAGGCCGGTAAGCTGCGCTTTGCCCTGATAAAGCTCCGCTACCCCTTCGCCGGTGATCTGGGTCTGCTCGGTGTAGACCTGCTCCACAACTGTCTTGGCATCTTTCTTCGGCCAACTGGCGGCAATGCCGTCCAGCTTGCTCTCAATGATGGCCTGCAACGGTTCGGACGATTGCGCATGTGCGTAGGCAGAGCCGCAGGCCAGAGCAGCCAGAAGCACAAGGGAAGACGACATTTTCTTGTTCATGGAGCACCCGTTTCAAGAATGAATGGATCAGATCGCTGTGGGCCAGTTTCTAAACTGGCACACAGAAATTTTGATGCAGTTGGGCGCCGATTGATTGGACGTGCTGGACAGCATTTTGCAAATTATTGCCAGTTTGCGCTCAAATCGCGGACAACAAAAAGCCGCGAGGATGCGACACGAAAGCAGTCACATCCGCACGGCTCGTTGAACCCGGGCTCAGTGCCCGCGACTTCTGTAGATGCTCGGTGTCAGCCCCGTCTGCTTTTTGAACGTCTTGGAAAAATGCGCCGAGTCGGCAAACCCCCAATAGCTGGCGATCTCGGTGATCGAGCGATGCGCGCAAACGGGGTCGCGCAGATCCTGCGCCGCCTTCAACAACCGCTCACGCAGAATGTACCGGCAAACACTGTCGCCACTGGCTTCGAACAGCCTGTAGAGCTGGCGGTTGGAAATGCCCAACTCTTCAGACAACGACGCCGGCGACAGCCGCGGTGAGTCGAGCCGCTGCTGGATGAGCGATTGCACTTCATGCAATTGCCATCCCGGCGAGTGGTCGCAGGCACGGTATTCCAGCACTGACTCAAGCAAGGCAACCAATGCTCGTTGCACACCGTCACCATCCTGCGGGCAAGACCACTGCGCCAGCTCGCCTCCAGCAACCTGACGCACCAGCGTGCCAAGCAGTTGACCACAGCCCCCCGTAGTCGACAGCTTGCCGAAGCGTGCACGCTCCAGGCCCTTGAACAGCTCACGCGGCAGAGGGATCGACACATGGGAAAACAACCCTTGAGGGGTCATTTTCACCCCCTCGGAAAAGTCGAGCAAAGCGAGGTCGCCCGCCCGCAGGTCAACCACCCGCTCCCCCAGTTCAATGGCCATTGAACCCTGCTGTTGTAACACAAGGAAACACCGACCCGCTGAATCGCGCACGCTTGCCCTACCCGCCTTGGCAATCATATGGGCATTGCTGCGGATGTGAGCAACAGCCGTGCTGCCTACCAGCGTTTGTTTCATTTCCCCGATGAAAAGGCTCTGGCAATGGTCATAGCGCGTTTCGAAACGACCGCAGGCCTGGTTCACACTTTCGTTCCATGCCGACAACGCTTGACCACTCATCGATACTCTCCTAGGGACATGCCCACTATTAGTGCGCTTTTCACGTGATTCAGGTGACAAAAAAATCTACTTTCAGTGACCAAGCACAGAGCGCGCCAACTCGTGGAAAAACCCACTGGAAGGTCGTTATTTGTCTGCTACTGCCAAGCCTTTGTGCAAGGGCGCCAACCCATATAGTTTGAAACCCAAGCCAGATAGCCTGTGGTGTCAACCACGCGCTGCGGAATCCAACACACCATGACCCTTGCATTGAGTATTCAAAACAAAATCGCCTTACTGGCAAGCGTCTGCCTGGCCGCAGTGCTGGCACTGGTTGTGGGGCTGTCTCTTGAGCAACGCCAAACCAGTGAGGATTTAATACTCGGCGCGTCGGGCCAGCTGTTGCTCACGGCCGCTCAAGGCAACTTGCAGGCCGAAGGTCAATCCCAGGCCCTGGCCATCCAACAAGGATTCAGCCAAACATACGAGTTTGGTCAAGGTCTCAGTCGTCAGGTGATGCACCTGCGTGATAGCGCCGACAAGAGCCCGGCGGCCTCCCGCGCACTAAGAAAGGACTTGGCCCAGGTACTGCAAAAGGCACTCTCCGGACGCCCCGAATTGCTGGGCCTGTTCGTTGCCTTCGAACCCGACGCCTTGGATGGTCACGATACGGAATTCAAAGGCCAGTCAACGCTGGCCAGCAACGACAGCGGGCGCTTCTCGATGTACTGGCTGCAGCCCTCGCCCGGCAAGCTGGAAATGATCCCGGGCGATGAAAAGCTCTTGGCCGATACCTCGCCAGGCCCCAGTGGCGCGCCGTTCAACACCTTCTTCACCTGCGCCCGCGACCACGCCAAAGCCTGCCTGCTTGATCCCTACATCGACACTTCAAGCGCGCCGGCGCGGCTGGTCACCACGATTGCCATACCGATGATTGAAAACGGTAAAGTCGTGGCTGTGCTGGGCCTGGACATCAGCCTGGAGACCTTGCAACGGAATGCTCAAAAAGCCAGCGCCAGTATCTATGACGGCCAGGGCGGCATTTCGATTGTGAGCGCGGCGGGCATAATTGCCGCTGACAGCCTTCATCCGGAGCAACTGGGCAAGCAGTTGCAAGCGATAATTCCCGCACAGGCGGCCGATGTACTCAAGGCTATGCGCGAAGCACAGGTGCGGCCCCTAGAAAATGATCAACGAATCAGCGTGATCGTGCCGATTCGGCCGTTTGCCGATGCGACACCGTGGGGCGTGATCGTCACCGTCGCAAAAGACGTCTTGGCCGCCCCGGTGGTCAACTTGAAGGACCAGATGCACACGCAGCGCGTCAGAAGCCTGCTGCTTGAACTCGTCCTGGGCATTGCGGCGGCGCTACTGGGGGGCGCAATGATGTGGCTGACGGCCCGCAGCGTCACCCGGCCCCTGCTGCGCGTGGCACGCATGCTGGAGGATATCGCCGATGGCGAAGGCGATCTCACACGGCGCTTGGCGTACACGGCCAGGGACGAACTGGGCCGAATGTGCAACGCGTTCGACCGGTTCCTGGATCAATTGCAGCCGGTGATCGCGGCGGTGCAGGGGGCTGTCCATAACGCGCGCGCGACGGCCGACCAGTCGGCTCAGGTCGCCAGCCGCACCCATGCCGGTATGCAACAGCAGATTCGCGAGTTCGAACAAATGGCCACCGCCCTGCACGAGATGTCAGCTACTTCGCAGGATGCCGCCCGGAGCGCCGCTCAGGCAGCGGATGCTGCTCGGCATGCCGACCAGGCCACCGGCAATGGGGTGCGCGTGATCGAAAACACGGCTCAGGGCATCCAGGCCCTGGCCGCCGGCATGAGCAAAGGCATGATGCGTCTGCAAGCATTGTCGTCAAGCAGTCAACAGATAGGCACGGTCATGGAAGTCATTCTCTCTATCGCTCGGCAGACCAACCTGCTCGCTCTGAATGCCGCCATCGAAGCGGCACGGGCCGGTGATGCAGGTCGCGGTTTTGCGGTGGTGGCCGATGAAGTCCGTAGCCTGGCCCGGCGCACACAGGCGTCGGTCGAAGAGATCGGTGCCGTGATCGAAAACCTGCACAACGGCACCCACGATGTGACGACGGCTATGCAGCACAGTCATGACCTGGCCCAACACAATGCCACCGAGGCGCGCCTGGCACTTGACGCGCTGGAACAGATTCGCCAGGCGGTCGGCATCATCACCGACATGAACGTACAGATAGCCTGCGCCACGGAAGAACAGAGCAGTGTCGCCGAAGAGATCAATCGCAACGTCGAAGCGGTACGCAACGTCACGGCCTCGCTGTCGACCCAAGCCGAACGCTCGGCGAGCATCAGCCAGCAACTGAACGAACTGGCCACCGAACAACAGGCGCTGGTGCAGAAGTTCAAGACCTGAGCGCAATGGCCGGACCCTCTTTCCATCACCCAGGATGCCCCATGTTCAAGATCGCTTTACTGACGTTATCCCTGACATGCACACCTGTACTTGCCGAGACGACTATGAATTCAAAAGCCGATGAAACCGCATTTGCGGCGCTGATGCAGAAGGAAATCACCAACCGAGCCACGGCTCGCTACGCCATCGAAGCCATTCTGAATCGGGATCAGCCGCAGGCGGCCAGGCAATTCTGGAGCAGCTATCAAGCGCTTGAAACATTGAATGAGGAGGCCTATGCAGCACCGACCACGCAATTGAGCGTGGAGCCCAATCGCTTCAGCGCATGGCTCAAAGGTCAGTCAGCGGCGTTGTACTACTGGCTCGCGCCCAAGCGCATGATCAAGACCATGGCGCAGGCCACCGGGGAGTATTACAAAGAGCTGAACGCCGATGCCGCGCGGGTGCCTGCGCGGCATAAGGGTTTCTACCAGTATGTGTTGCGCCAGGAAAACGTCCAGGTTGAAGCGTTTGCCCTGGCGGACAAGGATGATTACGCAACTGCCAGCGAACGCCTGGGGGCGTTCGTCGACGCTCAGCGCAACAACGCGGTGCGCGTGGAATAACAGCTTGTCACCTGCCTTACAGTCTGGACATGACTGCGGTGTCTGAATCCCTGGTGCGATTGAACGCCAGTTGAACTCTCAACACCGCAGCACCATAAATGGCCAGGACCGCGACTGAACAGGCTCCAGAGAACATCAATACCGCCGAGTAGCCCAACGCCTCGATCAGAAACCCGCCAATGGCCGGCCCGAATGCCGCACCGAGAGACAGGCACAGCGCGCCCAGCGCGACAAGCTTGCCCGACAGGTCGAACTCGGCCATAACGCCAAAGGTGTAAGCCAGCACGAAGCTGATCGAAAACAGAAAACAGATAACCCCCACGACATAGGTCGTCAGAGAGGAGAACTGCGCCAGCGCCACCAGGCCCAGCAACTCCGCGAGGATGATCACTGCCACCGGCATGAAGCGCCCCACCTTCAGGCCGATCGCCGACGCGATGAAACCACCGCCTGCATTGATCAAAAAGCCCAGCGCCAGCACCATGCCGATGGTATCGGAGCTCAGTCCGGTCTTTTTACCCATCAGTTCGAGGAACGCCCACACCGACATGATGCCGGTCAGGAAAACCAGGCTGGCCACCAGACTCAACCATACGATGGCGCGACTTTCGGTGCTGGCAATCTGCACAGCAGCATCAGATGCATCCAATTGGCGCTCGCTACGGCGCGGTACCCAGGGCAGCGGCAGAATGCCCATCACCACCATGGCAAGGGCGATGGTAATCAACATGCCTTCAAAACCCCACACCGGCGCCACCGCCACCGGCAGCAGGATGAGCAGGAAGGCGCCCGGTACCGTCTCGATACCCAGCTTGAAACCAAACGCACGTTCGGGCTGGGAGCTGTCACCGAAAATCGTCATGGCCAGGGCATACAAGGCGCCTGTTCCGGCGCCCGCCAAGGCCATGATCACCAGTAGCATTTCATAGGAAGGGTCATGCAGAACAAATAACAGCGCGCCCACCACCAGCGCCGACGAGAGCGCTGAAATAACCCGCCAGCTAAGTCGGTGAATCCACAGCAATGACGCCAGCCCGAACGCGCCAAACCCCAGGTTCATGGCCATCGCGAGGTTACCCAGTTGGTGCTCGCCGAGCCCGAATCGCTCGGCAAACGCTCCAAACAGCACCGGTAGCACGTTCAATAACAGTGCGCCCGCCCCTGAGACCAATCCTGCACACAGGTAGACGGAAGTTTTATCGATCGGATTTGTTTTTGTAGTTTTCATTGAGGTATCCCGGCTTGATAAACAGAAGCTCATGTTTACTTAACGACGGCCTACACGGTAGGCATTGAGTTGGCGAGAAACCTTGCCCAGGGAGCACAGCACTGCCCTGAAACGATCCTTGCCGAAAATACGCTTGCGTGGAATCGAACTCATCGCATCCCAGGCGGGCGAGCCACCGCTCATGCCGTCGGCGATGACCCTGGCGATCACCTGGCTGGGTGTGACCCCGAACCCGGAATAGCCCTGCACATAGAACACATTCGGATGCTCATCCAACGTGCCGACCTGCGGGAAGAGGTTCAACGAGCAATCCATCGGGCCGCCCCAGGCCAAATCGATTTTGGTCGTGGCAAGGTAGGGAAAAAGTCTCAGCATCTTTTTGTGGTTCCACGCCTTCAGGTCCAGCGGGACATACTCAAGCAGCATGCCGGCGGTGCCGTACATCAGCCGGTTATCCGCCGTGATCCGGTAATAATCGATGATCGGCGTGATATCGCTGAAGGCGCCACGGATCGGGCTGATGCGCTCGATCATTTCATTGGTCAGCGGCTCGGTGACCGTATTGAACGCGTAGACGTTGATGGTGGAGTTGTCGAGCGAGCGGTCCAGTTTGTTGAGAAAGGCACCGCACGCAAACAGCAGTTTGTCGGCCTTGACCGAACCTTTTGCGGTTCGCACGGTGACTTGAGGCCCATAGTTCACCTCAAGCACGGGTGACTGTTCGAAAATTCTGCCACCGTGGATTTCAGTGAAGGCCTGAGCCTGACCCAGCAGCAGGTTCAGCGAATGGATATGTCCATTGCCCATATGCTTGAGCGCGCAGGTGTAGATGTCGGACCCGACGATGCTGCGCACCTCGGAACCTTCCAGGTAAGTGATTTCCTGATCCGGGTTCAGGCTCTGGAAATCCTTGGCCCAGGACTGCAACAGCTTCCCCTGACGCTTGTTGAAGCCCAGGTAACCATAACCGTGCCGAAAATCCGCCTGGATGTCATACCGCGCGATGCGCTGCTTGATAAGGCTCGCACCCAAGTCGCTGATCTCGAAGATTGCCTTGAGCCCCTCGGCGCCGACGTCCTTTTCGATATTCTCCAGATCATGGCCGATGCCCGCCATCACGTGGCCGCCGTTGCGCCCCGAACCGCCGAAGCCCAGATAATTAGCTTCCAGCACCACCACGTTGGTGATACCCCGCTCGGCCAGCTCCAGCGCCGTGTTGATACCCGAAAAACCGCCCCCGATGATCACGACCTCAGCCTCGATATCACCTTCGAGGTCCCGATAATGCAGGTCGTATTTACGGGTCATGGTGTAGTACGAAGAAGGGTTTTCCAGAGACAACGACATACCAGCCTACCTTTTTATTATCAGGGCCTATCACGTCCACAGTGTGGAACGGATTGGCCTGACAGGCATGTCCAATATTGCCGAATTCTTGGTCAGGGCTGACAACCCATCAGCAAGTTGGCTCAAGTCGTCACGGCGACCGCCCGGGCAGGCAGGCGCAGGGTCACACCATAAGCAACCAACGCGCCCAACCCGCAACACCCCACCACCAGGCACATCGGCCAGGCGCTGCCATCCGCCAAATGGCTGCCCCACTGACTGGCCAGCGCCCCGGTAGCAAATTGCACCGAAATCCCCAGCGCCACGCTCGCGCCGGCCTGGCGTGGAAACAGCATCATCAAGCTGGCCATGCAATTGGCGCCGATCAAACCGGTCACGCCCATGTACAGCACCATGCAACACACGATGCTCGCCAGCCCGCCCCAGCCGGTATAGCCGACCAGCATCATCGCCAGTCCTGCCGCGCTCGCCAGTACCACGCCCACGCCGAGCATGCGTTGCGGCCCGAAACGGCCCACCCAACGGGCGTTGATAAAGGTCACCAGGATGATGCCGAGGATGTTCAGGGCGAACAATGCGCTGAACACCCGTGGCGAGACACCGAAGTACACCACGTAGACAAAAGGCGATGCAGTGATAAAGGCGAACATGCCGCCAAACCCCAGAGCCATGCACAGGATGAGCGCTACCGCCATGGGTTGCCGGGCGATGGCAAGGTAGGCCGCGAAGGCCGCCTGCACGGACGCACCGCGCTGCTGCACGGGCAAACTTTCCTTCAGGGTCAGGGCAACCAGCAACAGGCACAGGCTGGACAGGATGAACAAGGTGGCAAAGATCGTGCGCCAGCCCTGGATCAGCACCAGCCAGGTGCCGATCATCGGCGCGACCAGGGTCGCCATCATGGTCAGCACGTGCATCCACGACAGCACTTTCGCGGCCTCCACCAGCCCTACCATGTCCCTGGCGACGGCACGGGCCAGCACCAACGCGCCCGCCCCACCCAGCGCCTGGACAAAGCGCCAGGCAATCAACTGCTCGACGCTGCCGGCAAACAGGCAACCCAGGGTCGCAACGACATACAGCGCCAGGCTGCCCAACAACAGGGGGCGACGGCCATAACGGTCCGACAACGGGCCGTAGCACAACATGCCCAGGCACAGCCCGGCGAGAAACGCGCTGATGGTGTGTTGCACCTGCGCGGTGCTGGTCGACAGGTCCTCGGCGATCTGTGGGAAGCTGGGCAGGTAAGTATCAATCGAAAACGGCCCGAAGGCCGTCAACGATGACAACAGTGCGATCAGGCGCGCTTGCGTCTTCATCGGCCCGCAATCGCGAGGCTTTCAAGGAACTCGATGACCAGCCGGTTGAAGGTTTCGCCCTGGTCGTCGTGCACATAGTGGCTGGCATCCGCGACCTCCGCCGTGCGCACCTGCGCATTGCTGTCGCGCAGGGCTTGCAACGTCGCCTCCGGCAGGAAGTCCGAGCGCATGCCGCGAATGAACAATGTCGGGCAATCCAGGGCGTGCACCGCCGGCCACAGGCCGGTCGGTTCAATGCTCAGGCGCGCCTCGGCGATGCCTTGTTGATCGTGGCGCCAGGTGATCGCGTCCGCGCTTTCCTTCATCGAGTGCGCCAGCCGCGACGCCAGGCCCTGCGCCGACAAGCCAGGACGCGACGCCTGCCAGAACGCGCGGGCGGCGTCCCAATTGTCGAAACGCAGCGGGGTCTGGGCCATCTCGCGACGAATGCGCGCCGCACCGTCACCCTGGCTGGACGAACCGGGGCCGATGTCTTCGATGATCAGGCCGATCAAACGCCCAGGGTGCTGCCGTGCGTATTCCAACGCATTGGCGCCACCCAGCGAGTGCCCCAGCAACACGAACCGCTGCAAGCCGACATGGGCGACAAAATCCTGCAGGTCCTGAACATAGGACTGCGTGTGATAGCTGGCGGCCGGCGCCCAGTCGCTCAGCCCTCTTCCGCGCTGGTCCAGGGCATAGATGCAATAGCCATCGCCCAGCGCTTCCACCAGCGACTCCCAGGTCTGGGCGTAAGCGCGTAAACCATGCAGCAGCACCAGAGGCACACCGCTCGGCTCGCCCCAGCGTAGAAAATGCAGACGCAAGCCTGCGCGATTGGTAAAAAAAACGCTGTCGGGTGACATTGCCTGGCTCCGCCGCTCAGTGAAGGAAAAACACCGCTGTTCTGGGACTGTCGCGGTGCATGCAACCTAGAAACGCTCAAAACGATAAGGGCTCGGGTCGATGATCGGGGCATGCCCGCTGACCATATCCGCGGCCAAGTGGCCCGCCGCCGGCGAGGTGCCGAAGCCGTGCCCGGAGAACCCGGTGGCCACGGTCAGGCCGGGGATTTGCGCGACCGGCCCGATCACCGGGTTCGAATCCGGCGTCACGTCGATCGTGCCCGCCCAGGCCTGGGCAATCCTGGCTTGTTCGAACACCGGCCAGGCCGCCTTGAGGTTATTCATCGCATCATTATTGAGCCGCAGGTTGGCCGCCGGGTCCTGCACACGCACACGTTCGAACGGGCTGATACGGTCGGCCGACCAGCGTCGCGCAAGCGCCAGGTCGTTAAAGAAATACTTGCCCAGCGACACGTTCAACACGCTGCGCTGCGCGCGAAATTGCGGCATGTACTGCTTGGCCAGCAGCAGGTGATCCAGGGTCAGGAAAGCGTCCAGTTTGCCGCGCTGGGTAATGATGAAGCCGCCGTCCTTATGCTTGCGAAACGAAAAGTCCGGCGCGCCCACGGCAATTTCGGTGGGTCCTTGCATCGGATGGGTACGCAACACCGAACAGGTCAAGGCCAGGGTCGGCAACGACACGCCGAGGTTGCCCAAAAAGCGTCGCGACCACATGCCGCCGGCGAGCAACACCTGGTCGCAACGAATCTCGCCTTTTTCGGTGACCACGCCACTGACCTTGCCGGCGGACATCTGCAGCGTACGCACCGCGCACTGCTCGATAATCACCACGCCCAGGGCCATGGCAGCCTTGGCGATGGCGCTGCTGGCCAGGGTCGGTTCCGCGCGCGCATCCGACGGCGTGTAGATGCCGCCGGCCCAGTCACCCTCGCCGCCCGGCACCAGCGCTTCGATCTCGCGCTTGCTCAGCAATCGCGAGTCAAGCGACAGGTGCTCGACCGATTTGAGCCAGCCTTCATGCATCGCCATTTGCGCCTCGTTGCGGGCGACGAACAGGATGCCTTCCTGGCGATAACCCACATCCGCACCGACCCGCTCGGGCATTTGCGCCCACAAACGGTCAGCGGCCAGGGCCAGCGGAATATCGTGCGCGTGGCGGCTGGTCTTGCGTACCCAGCCCAGGTTGCGTGATGACTGTTCGCCGGCGATACGGCCTTTTTCCAGGACCACCACCGGGATATTGCGTTCGGCCAGTGTCAGCGCAGCGGTCAAGCCGATGATGCCGCCGCCGATGATGACAACGGTGGTGGCGGTGGGAAACTCGGTGGACGTATTCACGGGCGCAATAGTCGGGGCCATGATCAAGACTCGCAAAACAATTGAGGGCGGCCGCGCGAACGCACGGCCGCAGGACGGGTTATTGCGACAGGCGAATCACTTCGACCTGAGCCTTGGAGGCGTTGCGATACGCCGTCACTTCCAGCTCCACCTTGTACACCGTCGAACCCAACGGCGGGCAGGTGACGGTACTGGCCGGATCGACGCCACGGAACTTCTCGCCGATCAGGCCCATCACCGCCGGCACGTCCTTGGGGTCCTGGATAAATACCCGCGAGCACACCACATCGGCCAGGCTTGAATCGACGGCGGCCAGCGCGGTTTCGATGTTGGCGAACACCTGGTGCGTCTGCTCGAGGATGTCTTGCGGGATCAGTTTGGTCTGTGGGTTGCGCCCGGCGGTATTGGACACATAGATCCAGTTATCCACGACCACCAGGCGCGAATAACTGGCCTGGTCTTCAAAGGGGGAACCGGTCTTGAGCTTGATGATTTTGGTCATGTCACAGGTCTCGTCAGTGAGTTAAAGGTTGGCTTAGCGCAGGACGGGGGTTTCCCACAGGTTGAGCTTCACGCCGATGCCTTTCTCCACGGCATTGCGATACACCACGGTGCCCCAGGCCACATCCTCCACAGGCATGCCGCCCACCGACATGATGATGATCTCTTCATCGTTGCGACGGCCCTGGGCATCACCGGCGATGATCTTGCCGATGTCTTCAAGCTCTGCGTGCTGCATCTTGCCTTCGGCGATCATGTCCATGAACCGCACGCCAATGACCGGCACGCAGTGGTGCGCAGGCTTGGGCAGCTCTTCGAACCAGGCTTCGTAGAGGCCGGTGTTGTCCAGCACTTTGCGCACGTCGGCGCGCTCCATGCCTTCATCCAGCGAGCAGGACGCCGGCATCGCCATGAAGCACCCCGGCTTGACCCACTCGCGCTTCACAATTGGGTAGATCGAGGGGTCGCCTGTCTCGCCGGAGCTACAATAAGTAACAAGGTCGGAACCCCGTACCACCTCTTCGAGGCTGTCGACCACGTTGATCGTGGTCACCTGCGGGTAGGTGTCCTTCACCCAGGCAATGAAATCGTTCAGGCTTTTCTCGCCACGGCCCTTGATCTTCAAGGTATCGATCTGCGGGCAGACGGCGATGAAGGCGGCGAGCGTGGTCTTGCCCATCACCCCCGGACCGAGCAGGCCGACTACCTTCGAATCCTTGCGTGCCAGGTGACGCGCACCCACGCCGGGAATCGCGCCGGTGCGGTAGGCCGACAGCAGGTTGGCGGACATATGCGCCAGCGGTGCGCCGGTGTCGGGGTCGTTGAGGGTGAACATCAGGATCGAGCGTGGCAGGCCTTTTTCGCGGTTGGCGATATTCGAGCCGTACCACTTGACGCCCGCGGTGCAGAAGCTGCCACCCAGGTAGGCCGGCATCGCCATCATGCGACGGTCGGCGGTGGGCTTGGGCATGTTCGGGAACGGCGAATCTTTCGGGAATACCACCATCGCACCGTGGGAATCATTGTTCGGCCCGGCCATGCGGTAGTCACCGCTATAGAGCAGGCCGAACATCTCTTCCATGGTATTCACACAGGCGAGCATGTCGGTTACGCCAGCGCGGATCATGTCCTGCTCGGACAGGTAGATGAAGTCTATTTTTGTAGTAGTGGACATAATTATTCTCGGGCTGAAGGTGATATCGCTGCGGTAGGCGCTGCTCCCACGCTATCGAGGTCGAGTATCACGAGGCGTTTTGCGCCGGTATTGTAAATTTCGGACATCAACCCTCGGTCCGCCCGGCCGAGTTGGCGCGAAACATGCGTGAATATTCCTGCTTCCAGCCACCCCCGAGTCCGCCCATGATCAACCCGAGTACGCCGACGCTGCGGCACCACACCGCGTACGAACAACCGTGGTTCGTGCTCAACTCATCGCGCTATTCGGTGATGCCTTCCGAACACCCGGCGATCTCGCATTTCTATGCCTTCGACGTCGCCCACTCAGCGGACCTGCTGGCGGTGCCGGACGGTTGCGTGGATATCGTGTTCGACTGTGACGCCACGCGCCCAAGCGTGAGAATCTGCGGCACCCCGCTGGAGGCGCAGCGAGTCGAACTGCTGCAGGATCACCATTACTTCGGCGTGCGCTTTGCGCCGGGGGTCATTCCAGGCTTCATCAACGTCATGGCCGAGGACCTGACCGAACAGGAGTGGGACCTGCTGGAAGTGTCGGCCTTTGCCCAGCGCATTTTCGAGAGCATCGTCCAGGCCCCACAGTTGCACGAGCAGATGAAGCTGTTCAGCGACTACCTGGCCCCGCGCCTGATGGGCAGGACCTCAAAACTCACGGCCATGGTCATTCAACAAGCGCTGGCCCACCGGGGTGACCTGCGCATTCAGCAGTTGGAAGACCTCAGCGGTTACACCAGCCGCACGATCCATCGCCAGTTCAGCCAGGACACCGGCGTGTCGCCCAAGACGTTCTGCCGGATCATTCGCTGCCAGGCGGCACTGGAAACCCTGAACACCCGGAACGACGTTTCGTTTTCTGACCTGGCCCTGGACCTGGGCTTTTCCGATCAGTCGCATTTTTTGCGCGACTTCAAAAAGCTGGTCAGTACCACGCCCTGCGATTACCAACGCAAAATGCTGCAGAGCGCCTGCAACGAGCGCATCCGTTTCGCCTGAACATCCCCTTCTGCTCGACGAAAATTAATTCCCCTCTCCATCATTTCTCCATAAAACCTTCGCTGAACGTGCATGCTTGCGGTGCATCATCCAACCCGTTGCTGAAAAACCGTGCACCGACCGAGCAAACCATGACTGAATCACTCCTTGCATCGCCCTCCCACCAGGCGCTGGTGCTGATCGCCGAAGACGAGCCGGAAATCGCCGACATCCTCACGGCCTACCTCAAGCGCGCGGGTTTTCGTACCGCCCATGCACAGGATGGGCGGCGTGCGCTCGAACTGCATCAACTGCTCAAACCGGACCTGGTGCTGCTTGATGTGATGATGCCCAAGCTGGACGGCTGGATGGTGCTGGCGGAGCTGCGTCATCGCGGCAACACCGCGGTGATCATGCTGACCGCGCATGACCAGGACATGGACAAACTCATGGGCCTGCGCATCGGGGCGGACGACTACATCGTCAAACCCTTCAACCCGGCGGAAGTCATCGCCAGGATCCAGGCCGTGCTGCGCCGCTGCGGCGACCAAGGCCAGGGCGCCGACCACCGTGTACTGCGTGTCGACGCGTTTGAAATCGACATCGACAACCATGAGGTGAACGTCCACATCGGCACGCAAAAACAGCCGTTGTACCTGACGGTGACCGAATTCAAGCTGCTCGCACAGTTGGCCAAGGCGCCGCGCCGCGTGTTCAGCCGCGCCGAACTGCTGGTGCTCTGCTCGCCGGAGAGCGACAGCCTTGAGCGGACCGTCGACAGCCATATCAGCAAGTTGCGCCGCAAGATCGAAGACCTCGGCCTGCACGGCGTGCCGAGCAGCATCCGTGGCGTCGGCTACCGCTTCGGGAGCCAGGCATGAAAACGGCCAACAGTCTGAGCCGGCAGATCATCGTGTCGATGTCGGCGGTGGTGATGTGCGTGATCGCACTCGCGCTGGTCGGCTCCTACATATTCTATGCATTGCTCTGGACCTTTTCGCCGCCGACGGAGCTGGAGATGCAGTCGGATGAATGGCTGCCCAGCGGCGTGGAATGGGTGTGGATGGGCCTGATCACCTGCGTCAGCCTGGGCGTCGGCGCGGCGGTCGCCGTCAAGTTGTCCAAACGCATTCTGGCGCCGCTCAATTCGGTGGCGGCGAGCCTGCGCAGCCTGGCTGACGGTGACCTGGATGCCCGCGCCGTGGTGCCCGATCTTTCCTTGGGCGAAGCTGCCCTCTTGGTGACTGACTTCAATAGCATGGCGAACCGACTCAAACGCATGGCCGAGGAGCAAGCCTTCTGGAACGCCGCCATCGCCCATGAACTGCGCACCCCGCTGACCATCCTGCGCGGCCGTCTGCAAGGGCTGGCCGAGGGCGTATTCGCACCGGACACCGCGCAGTTCTACAGCCTCCTGGGCCAGGTCGAAGGCTTGACCCGCCTGGTCGAAGACCTTCGCGTGGTGGGCATGGGCGACAACGGTCACCTGAAACTGACACTGCGGGAGATGGAGTTGGCCGATGCGCTGGAGGCCGAAGCACGCCTGTTCGAACCGAGCCTGAACAGCGCCGGCTTTGTCCTGCAGTTGAACCTGCGCAGTGGCCTTGTGCACTGCGATGCCGATCGCATGCGCCAGGCCTTGCTGGCGCTGCTGGACAATATTCGCCGACACGCCACGCCGGGCATCGTCAGCATTGAACTGGGCAGTGACGAGCACGGCCACTTCCTGAGGGTCGCGGATGAGGGCCCAGGGGTCGACGCGGCGTTCGCCGAGCACATTTTCGATGCGTTCCAGCGCGGCGAAAGTTCACGCTCGCGCGCCCAGGGCGGCAGTGGCCTGGGCCTGGCCGTGGTGCGGGCGATTGCCATCGCCCATGGCGGCGCCGTGACGTGTCGAAGCGTAATGAACAACGGCACTTTGTTTGAACTCCGTTGGCCAGGCGTCTCGCTGTTTAATCCTCAACCCTGACCCCTTATAAATATCAATTCTCACCAAGGTGATGGTATGCGTCTCTCTATTGGCCTGTTCAAGAGAGCTAAGAAATACCGCCACTTTGCCTTACTGGACACACACGGACGTTGTATAGCTTTCATGAGTTGCGAAGGGATTCCCGCCAGGGGTGAATGGGTGGAAGTCAACGAAGTCAATGTCGCCTGGCTCGGCCAAACGCTGCCAGGCCCAGGGCGCCCGCACAGCAAATAGCTGCATCGCTTGCTGCCTGGCTCTGATGTTTAACGTTATTACGTGGATAACTGTTATGCCTACCCAGCATTCAGCTCGGAACCCTATCGACCTTAAACAGCTGGAAACGTCATTGACGCTCTACACGTTCAAGTTGAGAAAGTTGCAACGCGTGTGGATTCCCCTGCAAAAGTACGCGCCGCAGTGCGTATTGGCGCTGTGGCTGATCGGCGTGTGCGTTTCATTGGTCACGCTGTCGTATTACCACTGGCTGGTGATTGCCCCGGCCATTTGCCTATTGATCATCGTGGAAATCATTATCGAAGAGGTCCAGATCGACCTGTTGTTGATGACCGACGAAGCGCGTTATCTGCTCGACATCACTCGCGACATCTATCACCGCTCAACGCGCCCCACAGGTGCGCCATACCGTCCATAACGCCGCCGATTCTGCTCGAAGAAAGTAAAAATCGGCGGGTTCGTACCAAAAGCGGCAAAGCAACCAAAGCGCTCTTGCCCCACCACTTGGCACCTCGCTCAGGCTCGGTGTGCCCGGCGTGTTTCGGACGGCGATTCGCCAAACAGCTCACGGTAATGCGTAGCGAAATGGCTCAGGTGAAAAAAGCCCATGCCCACGGCAATCTCGCCGACGTTTTTCTCGCTCGCGGGGGTAGCGATCAACTGTCGCCGGACCGCGTTGAGGCGCAGATTGCGCAGGTACTCGACCGGGCGCATATCGGTGACGGCCTGGAAGCTGTTCTGCAGGGTCCTGCGACTGACGCGCAACTGTTCGCACAGGTCAAGGATGCTCAACGGTGTATCGCCGCTGGCAATGATCAATTCCTGGCTACGCCGGACCAGGTAGGCACTGACGGCAAAATTGCCACGTCGGCAACGCACCTCATCGCCGGCGTGACTGAACAGATCGAGGAATGCACCGAGCAGTTCATCCTCCAGCATCTTTTCGGTAGCCGGGTTGATCTCGTGCGCATGTTCCAAAAAGTGACGAAACAGCGGGTGGATGCGCTGGCGAATGCGCAACAGTAACGTTTCATCCACGCTGAGCGCGGACACGCGGGTCAAGCGTTTGAGCTGATCATTGGACAGTTCGAAGGCGGCCAGTTTGGCAAAGCGCACGGCATCGACATTGAGGGCGAAAAAGTGCGTGCCTTGCGGCGCATGCAACACGAACTCTTCGCCGTCGCGCAGCAGCACCACGCTTTGCGCGCTCACTTGCTGGCCTTGAACCACCGGCGGGCTGCCCAGCGACATGGCCGCGCACAAGCGGCCCTTGGGCGAGCGGCCGTGCTGTACCACGCGCTTGTCGAGCACTTCCTGGAAAATCTGAAAACGGTCGCCGGACAACTGCCACAGTTCGCTGGTCAGGCAACCACGACCGAGTTGGTCATATACCTGCTGCCAGCCCTGGATCGAGCCGGCGTGCTGTTGAGAGTCGTTGAAGGTTCGCACTTGCGCGAGCATATTCGTCATTCCTCGGCGGCCGGTTGCGCATCTTTGGCCTGAAGGGGGGCTCTGTCATCCCTGACGGCAGCTGGCGTTTACACGGACGCGACGTCCGCGTGAAACACCAAAGCCAGTTCCGTGCCAAGCATGTGCAGACGATAGGTGCCCGGCTGTATATCCATCGGCGCCAGCAACGCGCCGGACAGCACAATCTGCCCTGCCTGCACGCCCTGCCCCGCAGCCAACAGGCGCCGCACCAGCCAGCACAGGTTGAACAGCGGGCTGTCCTCGCGGGCCTGGGTATCGCCGTGGCCCAATGGCACACCGTCGTGCTCCAGACGATAAGTGACGCAGCCATGCCGTGCAGGATCGAACGGCGTACGCGGCCCCACGCAATACAGCCCGGCGGCGGCGTTGTCGGCGAGAAAGGCGCCCAGCCCGAAACGCCAGCCTTGCCAGCGGCAGTCGGCGATCTCGAACGCCGGCGCCACCTCGGCAATGGCCGCCAGAATCGCCTCGTCACTGTGCTCACCCGGCGTCAACGTGCGCCCGAACACCAGCGCCAGTTCGATTTCCAGCTTGGGCTGGATCAGCCGCGTAAACGCCAGTGTGCTGCCCGCGTCGACTTGCATCGCATCCGTAAGGGCGCCATACACCGGTTCATCAAGGTCAAAACGCGCTTGCGCCGCACGGCCGGCGAAGGCCACTTTCCAGCCACTCACGCGTTCGCCCGCCGCCTGGCGCCGCGCCAATCCTTGATGCAGCAGCGCGTAGCCCTGCAACCGGTCCAGCGTTTCGGGCGGTAACGGCGCCAGCGCGTGGGCACTGCGCTCGGCCTGATGCAGTTGGTCGAGCAGATCAGGGGTGTGGCTCATGACAGTTGCTCCGCCAGTTTGCGCAACACCCCATCCAGGCGTTCGGGGGTGGTAATGGCGGCGACGAAACGGTCCGGACGCACCACGACAATGCAGTCGCGCACCTTGGAGAACCATTCACCCAGGCGGTTATCCACGTCCTCCACACTCAGGGCATCGACGGCCGTCAGCGGCTGGTTGCGCCCCACGCCGCTGCGCGACCGGTTGACCTGGATAAAACGCGTGCCCCAACGGGCCCAGTACTCAAGCATCGGTTGGCTGAGCTGTTCACGCGGATTCACCCGGTAACCCAGCACCGCATAACCATGGCCCAGCACCTCGTCCAGGCGGCGGCGCTGGCCCTGGGCGTCTTCGATGTTCGGCTGGATGAACAACTGACCGACCAGATCATCCTCACGCAACTCCGTCCGCTCGTGATAAACCAGGCCCTTGGTGATGGTGGCCTTGGGTTTGAACTTGAACTCCAGCAAGTGCGAGCGCAGGTTGTCGACACTGTTCACCGCCTGGAACAACCAGTCGCGCACGCCGGCCATCAGCGGGTTGGTCAGGCCCAGGACCGCGCCCATGTTGTCGGCCAGGGCCACCAGCTCGGTGGCATGGCCACGGCGTTCCTGATCGTAGCTGGCCAGAATCGACGGCGCCGCGCGCCCCTGGATGATTGCCGCGAGTTTCCAGGCCACGTTGGCCACGTCGCGCAGGCCGGAGTTGAGGCCCTGCCCGGCCCAGGGCGGCGAAATATGCGCCGCATCGCCCACCAGTGCCACCCGTCCTTGAACAAACCGCGCAGCAACCCGCGAATGGTGGGTATAGGCACGAATGCGGATGATGTTGAGCTGGTCGACGGCATCGCCGATATGCCCGTGGATCAGTTTGCGAATCGTCGTCTCTTCGCACATTTTCGCTTCGTCTTCGCCCTCCATCAGCATGAACTCCCAACGCCGCTGCTGGTACGGCAGGTAGATGCACACGAATGGTCGCTGCGGATCGGCATGCAACGCGGTGTAGGGCGCATCCAGGGTGTCGTTGGCCGTATCGACCACCACCCATTTACGCGGATGGGTCAGCCCGAGCAGCTCGATCCCCAGTTGTTTACGCACGGTGGAGCGCCCGCCGTCGGCGCCAATTACATAGTCGGCCTGGAGCTGGTAGATCTCGCCGTCGGCATCGCGCACCTGCAGGGTCACGCCGTGGTCGTCCTGCTCCAGTTCGAGCAATTCATGGCCCTGACGCAGCTCTACGCCGGCATGCTGCCCGAGGTGTTCACGCAAGGTGCCTTCGAGCAGTTGCTGCATGAAAATATTGCGCATCGGCCAGCCGTACTGCGCGGCACTCGGCTTGACCTCGGCGAAACACACACCGCGTGCGTTGTAATAGCGCAGCGGCACATCGCAAATCATGTCGCGCACCGCCACCTCGGCGATGCCGATGCTCTGCAGCACGCGCAATGCCTCATCGTCCATGCCCACCGCACGCGGGTAAGGCAGGATGCCGTCGGCCAGTTCAAGGACGACGCAGTCGATACCGTACATTCCCATAGAGTGCGCGGCCGTGATCCCGTTGGGGCCACCGCCCACGATGACAACCTGGGTTTTCTCCTGCTTCATCGCTATTCACCGCTTTTCTTGTTGTGGTTTTGATCGCGCATCACCCAAGCCTGCACCTTGATCAGTGCAGCCCGTCGATACCTTTTACATCGGCGGCCTGCAGACCGCCCAGCCGTGCATGCAAACGTCCGCGCGTGGCAAAGGCCCAGATCACCACCACCTCGTCCGGCGACGGCCCGTCACCGAAGGTCAGGGAAATACTGTCGTAGTGCGAGCGTACGTACAGCGCGTCCTTGTGGGCCAGGGGCACGTCGATGCTCGTACCGGGGCCACCACGTTTGCCGGTGGACGGTACCCACGATTTGCCACCGCCCAGCGCGACGCGGATCGGATCGGCGGCCGGGTTGGTCAGGAACGCGTTGCCGTGCTCGTACTCGCCCGCGCTGCCCACCAGGATCGCCTTGCCATAGCTGACAATCGGGTGCGCACCGGCCAATGCCTGGATGCGTCGGCCGAACTCTTCGCCCAGCAGCGGCGACGGCTCGACCAATTGCGCGAGGTCTTCGCTGTAGCGCCCGGCGTAAGGGTTGGCGATCACGGCGGCCACAGCGTATTTGAACAACGGCTCGCCATCGGCCAACTGGCCGGTTTCATTGGCCAGGGTTTCTTCAACGAAGCTGTACCATTTGCGGATGTGATAGCTGGCGAAATTAGCGGTTTTCATCGGATGTGCCTCGGTTCAAAGGAGGGTCGAGTGGGACGAGCGTGTAGTTGCGACTCGGCGCGCCGGCGGCCTTGAAGCGCGCCTTGCCGCGCGCATCGTCGTGCTCGGTCTCAAGAAAGAATTCCATGCGGTTGCAGTCCGGATCGTTGAAATACAGGCCGTGGCCGATTTCATGGTCGGTAATCTTCACCACCTCGACGCCCTTCTTCAGCAACATGCCGTAGAGCTGGCGCAAGGTGGTCATGTCACCGGCGATTTCCAATCCATAGTGCTGCAGCCCCAGCCCGCCCTGGTGAGCGCCGGGTTCTGCGCGAATCAACGCGATGTCGTGGTGCTTGGTGCCAAACGCCATCATCACCCAGCTCTCGCCACGGGCACTCTCGTGCATGCCCAGAACGTCGGCGTACCAGCGCGCCGACACATCAGGATCACTCACCCATAGCGATAAGTGAGTGCGAAGGATTTCGACTTTCATCGCTCGCTACCTCAATGCTGTTTGACGATGGATTGATGCCCTGCCTTGATCTGCGCCACCGCGGGCGTCCAGAGCACGTCGGCGATTTCACTGAACTCGCGCCACTGTTTCTGCCAACCGTCACCGCCGTTCTCGGAGGTGAACAGGTGGCCGTACTTGGTGCCGGCGACGATTTGCCGAGGGTTGGCCGGATTGAACGCCAGGGCCCAGACACAGGAGTTGGGCTGCTGCGGCAGCGGCAGTACTTCCCAGGTCTGCGCGGCGTCACGTGACACCAGGACCTTGCTGGTGGTGCCGGGAGTGCCATCGGAAATGCTCAGGTACAGCGTATCTTCGGTGCCTAGCGGTGCGTTCATCGCACGCAGGTAATACAAGCCGAAGGCTTCACGGCCGATGATGCCGGTCCAGGTCAGCCCTTCGTCCAGGCTGCGGTAGACCGCGTTGACGCACACCACCACGATGACTTTCTGGCCATGGTTGGGCAGCACCAGGATGTTATGCACGTCCGAGTTGAAGTCCCACAGCAGGCGGTCATCGACGCGGGTCCAGCTGTCGCCCCCATCGCGGGAATGGAACAGCCCGCCTTCCTCCAGGCCGAACCACAACTGGTTGCGGTCGCAGGGGTCGTAGGCGAAGGCCAGCAAACGCGGGCGACTGACGCCATCGCAGAATTCCGGAATCTCCACCGGCGCGCGGTCCCAACTCGTGCCGCCGTCCAGGGTGCGCCACAGCACGGCGCGCGAGGGCGCGCCGGTGCCGACGAAAATCCGCCGGGCATCCTGCGGGTCCACCGCTACCTTCCACACGGTCTGGCCGTTGAACGGTGAGTCGACCTGCTGCCAGCGCCCGCCGGTGTCATGGCTGACACACAAGCCGATGTCGGTGCCGGCATAGATCACCTCCGGCGTGCCGGGGTGCAAGCTCAGCGAGCGGGTGATCGCGTCGAACTCCAGGTCCTGCCCCAGACCCAGGCGATGCCAGGTCTTGCCATCGTCGGCGCTGCGGATGACCGCCTGGCCGACGGTGGCGACTAAAAGGGTTCCGTTACTCATCGCAGTTGCTCCTCAGATGAAGATGCCACGGGTGAGGCCGCCGTCGATGCCGATGGATTCACCGGTCACCGCGCCTGCCTTGGGGGACGCCAGGAAACCGATCAGCCAGCCCATTTCGATGGGCGCCAGGGTGCGGCGAATCGGGGTGGCGTCGATGTAGCCCTGTTCGACCTGCTCCGGGGTCTTGCCTTGTTTGATTCCTTCGCGCTCGTACAGCTCGCGGATGTGCGGGGTGTCTACCACGCCGGGGTGGATCAGGTTGACGGTAATGCCGCTGGCGCCCAACTGGTCGGACAGGGTCTTGGTCATGTGCGCAATGGCCAGGTTGCGCATGCCCGACAGCACTTTGCTGCTGCGCCCGGTGAGGCCGCCGATATTGATGATGCGCCCGAAGCCGGCGGCCTTCATGTGCGGGGTCACGGCCTTGGCGCAACGGAAATAGCCGATCACCTTGGTGTTGAGGTCCGACAGCAGTTCATCGTCGCCGGCATGTTCGATGTCATTGCGCACCACGCCGGACGGCGCCGCCGCGCCGTTGACCAGAATGTCGATACGGCCGAAGTGCTTGTGCGCCGCTTCAACCATCGCCGACACGGCCTTCATGTCATTGGTGTCACAGAACAGCGGCAGCACTTCGTTGCCGGTCTGTGCGCTGATCTCTTCGGCGGCCTGGGTCAGGAACGCCATGCGGCGTGCGCAGATCACCACCTTGCAGCCTTCCTCGGACAGAAAACGTGCGACTTCCTTGCCGATGCCCATCCCACCGCCGGTGACGATGGCCACGCGGCCTTTCAATTCCAGATCCATAGCAACAACCTCGTAGTGATGATTCAGTTCAGGCCAGATCGACGAATACGCTTTTGGTCTCGGTATAGGCGTCGATCACGTTCTTACCCATTTCCCGGCCCCAGCCGGATTGCTTGTAGCCACCGAACGGCGAAGCCGCATCGACAACGTTCCAACAGTTGACCCACACCGAACCGGCCTTGAGCTGCGCAGCCAGGCGGTGCGCCGAGCGCAGGTCGCGGGTCCATAGACCGGCGGCCAGGCCGTACGGCGAATCGTTGGCGCGCAGTACCAGGTCGTCGACTTCGGTCCAACTCATCACGGTGAGCACCGGGCCGAAGATTTCTTCGCGGGCCACGCACGCACGTTCGGCGCGGTCGAGAAATACGCTGGGCTGGATAAAGTGGCCGCGCTCCAGGTGCGCGGGACGTTCGCCGCCGCAGATCAGTTCGGCGCCCTCCTCCTGGCCGCGCTGCAGGTAGCCCTTGACCGTCTCCAACTGCCGCTCCGACACCAGCGGACCCATGCTGCTGGTCGGGTCCAGGCCGTTGCCGAGGACATGGGCGGCGGCATGGCGTTGCAGTTCTTCAAGCACCTGGTCAAGCACACTGGCGTGCACATACAGGCGCGACGCGGCGGTGCACACCTGGCCCTGGTTGTAGAAAATCCCATCGGCGGCGCCCTTGGCGGCGCGCACGATGTCGGCGTCGGGCAAGATGATGTTGGGCGATTTGCCGCCGAGCTCCAGCGAGACCTTTTTCATGTTGCGCGTGGCGGCCTGGGCAATCAGCCGGCCGACCTGGGTCGAGCCGGTGAAGGCGATCTTGTCCACGTCGGCATGCTGCGCCAGCGGCGCGCCGGTTTCGGCGCCCAGGCCGGTAATCAGGTTGACCACGCCCGCCGGAAAACCTGCGGCCTCGATCAACTGCACCAGCCGGATCGCCACCAGCGGCGTCTGTTCGGCGGGCTTGAGCACCGCCACGCAGCCGGTCGCCAACGCCGGGCCGAGCTTCCACACGCACATGTTCAGCGGGAAGTTCCACGGCACGATCAAGGCGCACACCCCCACCGGTTCGCGCAGGGTGTAGTTGAGCATCGGCGCACCGCTGGCCGGCGAGACGGGCAAGGTGCTGCCTTCGATCTTGGTCGGCCAGCCGGCGAAGTAGCGAATGATGGTGGCGGCGCTGGCCGCTTCACCGCGCGCGGTGGCGATGGGCTTGCCGTTCTCCAGGGTGATCAGCTGGGCCAGTTCCTCGCGGTGCTGGTCGATAAGATCCGCCAGGCGAAACAGCAACAGGCCACGCCGGGCCGGCGACTGCATCGCCCAGGTGCCGGTAAAAGCCGCGCGGGCGGCTGCGACGGCGGCATCCACATCACGCTCATCGCTCTGCGCGACTTCCGTCAGGGTCTCCTGGGTGGCCGGATTTTCCACGGCAAAGCGGCGACCGCCGGCGGCGTCCTGCCAGGTTCCGCCGATGAACAGGCGACCGGGTTGCGCCAGGAACGCGCGGACTTCAGGTAACACGTCAAGCTGCTTCATCATCGGCTCCTTCACAGTGCCATTTCGATCAGGCAAGGCCCCGCGTCGGCGGCGGCGTTGGCCAGCGCGCGTTGCAGTTCGGCATTGGTGTGTACGGTGCAGGACGGCACGCCATAGCCTTTGGCCAGGGCTTTCCAGTCGATGCGCGGACGATCGAGCACGGTCAGCTTGAGGGCCTGGGGATCCAGTTCGGTCATGCCGAAACGGCGCAATTCGTTTTGCAGAATCGCGTAGCGGTGGTTGGCGGCAATCAGGATGACCACCGGCAATTGCTCGCGGGCGATGCTCCACAGGGTCTGGATGGTGTACTGCGCGCTGCCGTCCGATTGCAGGCAGAACACCCGGTTGCCACGCTCGGCCAGCGCGGCGCCAAAGCCCACCGGAATACCCTGGCCGATTGCGCCGCCGGTGTTGGTCATGACCCGATGCCGCTTGGCACGCGCCGAGGCCGTGAAAAACGGATAACCGCAGGTGCCGCCCTCCACCGAGACAATGCAGTCGTCCGGCAGCGCGGCGGCCAATACCTGGCCGACCGATTGCGCGCTCAAGGCGGCTTCGCCCGCCGGCAGTTGGATGTCCTGCGGCGTGGGCACATAGGCCGGCGCGCTCAGCGCATCGGCCAGCGCGGTCAGCGCCCCGGCCACGTCGTCGCCGACCTCGGCCAGGGACAACAGGCGCTCACGCTCGGCCAGCCGCGACGGGATACCTTCATAACCGAAGTAACTGATGGGCTCCGGTACACCGGCGCACACCACCTTGTCGTATTGCTCAAGGATTTCGATGGCCACTTCCGGGAAATACGGCAGGCGATCCAGGTCCGGCAAACCGCCGCCGCGGTAGCTCAGGCGCGGGAAGGTTTCGGCGAACAGTCGCACGCCGGGCAGTTGCGCCAGGCGCCCCGCCGCTTCCAGGCCGCCCACCGACAAGCCCTGGTCACCGACGATGAACACCAGGCGCTGGCCATCGCGCAGCGCCTGGGCCACGGCATCGATGCGGTCGCCGGCAAAACGTCGCACCGGTGCACTCAGCGGGCTGAACCGGCCGCTGTGGGTCACCGTGTTGGCTTGCAGATCCATCGGCAGAATCAGGCTGGCGATCTGCCCCTTGGCTTGCCAGGCGGCGCGCATGGCCTCCTGCAGGTCTTCGCCGATCCCCGACGCGGTGCGCGAGGTGCGCACCCAGCTGGACACGCTGCCGGCCAGCGCCTGGATATCACTGGCCAGGGGCGGATCGTAATTGACGTGCCACGAAGCGTGGTCGCCGATCACATTGACGATGGGCGTGTTGGCGCGCCGTGCGTTGTGCAGGTTGGCGATGCCATTGGCAAAGCCTGGGCCCAAGTGCGTCAGGGTCATCGCCGGTTTGCCGGCGATGCGGCCATAACCATCCGCCGCACCGGTGCATACCCCTTCGAACAACGACAACACCGGCTTGAGGGCAGGCGCACTGGCCATGGCCGCCACCAGTGGAATCTCGGTGGTCCCCGGGTTGGCGAAGCAGTACTCGATACCGCTTGCCGCCGCCGCATTCACTATCAATTGCGCGCCATTCATTGCCAGCCCTCTCACTTGAGCGTTTTCTGTGGCGAGATTTATCACACACAAAAACATACCAAACAAGATTTTTTTATTAATTTATCTCTTTTATTGAGATTTATTGGAATTTTAAGCGCAACAAAATTGCATTTTTCGCCGACTGGTATAGTGTGACGCAACCCCATAGCCCCACATTGGATCTGCGGCGTTTTCGCCTATAGTGCTTACCCGCGTGCCACCCCCTTTCTAGGAACGAAATGAGCAGCCTGAGCAAATTGCTGAGTGTCCTGGACCTGTTCGGTCCAGCGACGTTGAGGATCGACCCGGACACCATCGCCGAACGCATGGGCCTGTCGCGCGCCACGGCCTATCGCTACGTCAAGGAGTTGTGCGACGCCGGCCTGCTGAGCCGTGTGGATGCCGGCAGCTATGGCCTTGGCCCACGGGTGATCGAGTTGGACTGGAGGATGCGCCAGTACGACCCCATCCTCCTGGCGGGGCGCGAACTGATGCACGAGCTGTCGGCGCAGACCGGCCTGGCGGTGTTCGCCAGCGTGTTTTATGACGGGCGCATCATCAACACCTACATCGCCGAACCCACCGATACGTATCACTTCTCTTTCGGGCGCGGACACCCGCTGCCGTTCTTTCGCGGGGCTCAATCCAAGGTGTTGATCGCCTTCCAAAAAGGTCGACGCTTGCAACGCCTGTTCGAAGAACACATGGCCGGCGATCCGCACAGCCCTTACGACTGGGCAAGTTTTGCCAAGGCCGCCAAGAAAATCCGCAAGGACGGCTATTGCCTGACCCACGACGAGCTAAACCTGGGCCTGACCGGCATCGCCGCACCGATCATCCAGCCGGATATCGACGAGGTGATCGGCAGCCTGTCCGCCGTCGGCAGCACCCAGAGCTTCAAGCTGCTGCGCCAGGAAACCGTGATCGAGATGGTGATGGACACCACACGGCGTATCGCCGAGAACATGCGCAATCACACCCACACCGCCGCGCCCTGAAGCGCGACGGTCGTGGCGGGTCAGAACGGTACGGCGACGGTCAACTGGCTGTACAGGTTGGTGCCGTTGCCGACGGTCTGGTTGCCGCCGCTGGTGGCGTCCTCCTTGGGTTTGTAGAGGCCGATCAGCGGGGTGATGATCAAGTGCGGGTTGACCGCCCACTCGGCATACACATCGAGCTCCTGTGCATTGAGGTTCAGCGCATTGCTTTTGCGCACGGTGTCGAAGTCGAAGTACAGCGCGCCCAGGGTAAGATTTTCCAGGGGCATGGCCTTGAGACCCAGGTGCTGGATGCGGGTGTTGCTGTTGAACGGCCCGGCATAGTTACCGGCGACTTCACCCTGCAGCCAGGTGCCGTAGCCGGCGCTCAGGCCGGTGAACAGCGAATCCCACTTCTGTGAATAACGGGTGTAGCGATAGGTGACCTTCGGCGTCCACGCGACATCGGCGAAGGTATAACCGGCTTCGCCGTACCAGGCTTTTTCGGGTCCGCTGTCCTTGTCCTGCCAGGCATACTCGAACGCCAGGTTCACGTTCGGCAGGCCGGCGTCGCCCTCACCGCGTACGCTGTAGACATTCATGCCCTTGCGCTGGCGCTGAAAGTCACTGGCCCAGCGGTCGTTGACATCGATGCCATGCACCCAGGTCAACCCCAGGGTGCCGGGCTTGGTGGTGTAATCCAGCGTGCCGGCGGCAACTTCGCTTTCAGCCTGGGCGCGGTTGTCGGACTTGAGCCACAGCAGGCTGCCGTGCAAGCCGTCCTTGCCGCCCAGGCGCAGGAACGCGGTCTGATCGAAGGCATGCCGCGCGGCCAGGTAATACGCCCCGCCGCGGTTCAGCGCGCCATCGGCCGGGCCCTTGCCCAGGTTCGGGCCGTCGTCGTTGATCAGGAAGCCGCTGCCCAGCTTGACCACCTGGCGCCCACCGGAAATATCCACGCCGTCCTGGCCCAAGGCCGGAAACAGGTCGCCGGAGCGCCAACCCAGGTAAGCATCTTCGATCTTGGTCGTGCGTTCGTTGCCAAGGGTGTTGCCGGCCGGGTCACCCTCCCCCCAGGTGGCGGAACTGACCAGCGCGAAGGCGCCATAGGCGGTGCCATTGCCGGCCAGGGATTGGTCGCCGCTCAAGCCATACTTGATGAAACCTTCGCGCCAGGTCGAACCACCCGACGTACCGTCGTAGTTCTTGCGGCTGTTGAACATGCCGAATACGGCGGTCATGTCCGCATTGAGATGGCGGCTCTCGTCGCTGTACAGTTCGTAGGCCTGAGCCTGACTGATCGCGCAAAGCGTCAACGTACACGCCAATGTGCCGCTGAGAATTGAAGTGGCTGGATACCGCATGATCGAAGCTCCTCGGGATGCGCCTTTAAAGGCTGTCTTAGTTATTGGGCATAAGAGAGGCGCAGCGTTGCTGCGCCAGGTAGGCAGGGCTTACTCAGCAGCACGCTTATTGACGAACAGCAGCTGTTGACCGGTGAACTCGAGCAGCCCCTCCAGGCCGAACTCGACGCCGAAACCGGACATCTTGCTGCCACCGAACGGGGTATTGGGCTGGATGCGCGCGTGACAATTGACCCACGCCACACCGCTTTCCAGGCGGCCGGCCAACGCCTGGGCCTGCTCCACATCCGGCCCCCATACCGAGCCGCCCAGGCCCATGTCGCCGGCGTTGGCGCGGCTCAGCACCTCTTCGACATCGCGGTAGGCAATCAGCGGCAACACCGGCCCGAACTGTTCCTCGTCGACCAGGCGCTGGCCGTCGGTCACATCCGCCACCAGGGTGGGTGGGTAAAAGAAGCCGGGGCGATCCAGCCGTGCGCCGCCGCACAACACCCGCGCCCCTTGGGCCCGGGCATCCTCGACCAACGCCTCGACCAGCTTGAGTTGATCGAGGTTCTGCACCGGGCCAAAGTTGACGCCGGGCTCGAGGCCGTCGCCCACCACCTGACGCCCCGCAATCAGCGTCAAGGCATCGGCAAATTCCTGATACTGGGACTCATGGATATACAAGCGCTTGAGCGCCGCGCAGGTCTGGCCCATGTTCAGAAACGCCGCCTGGAAAATCTCTTCGGCCACCTGCGCAACCGGCGTGCCCGGCAATACGATGGCAGCGTCGTTGCCGCCCAGCTCCAGGGTCAGGCGCTTGAGGTTAGTGGCGGCGCCACGCATTACGCTCTGGCCGGTGGCGGTGGAACCGGTGAACACGATTTTCTGGATACCGGGGTGCGCGGTGATCGCACTGCCGAACCCCTGCTCGCCGGTCACGCAGTTGATCACCCCCTTGGGCACATGCCGCGCAATGATCTCCACCAGGCGCAGGGTGCTCAGCGGCGTCAGGCTCGACGGTTTGCTGATCACGCAGTTGCCGGCCCTCAGCGCCGGCATGATGTGCCATACCGCGATCATGAACGGCCAGTTCCACGGTGTGATGGAGGCCACCACTCCCAGCGGCTTGCGGTGCAGTTCGACGCGCTGGCTCGGGGTTTCTTCCACCAACTCCACGTCGATCTGTTGCCCGGCAGCGTAGCGGGTCCAGGCGGCGGCCCCCATGACTTCGGAAAACGCCAGTTCCAGCGGTTTACCTTGTTCACGCACGATCAGCCGGGCCAGTGCGTCGGCGTCCTGCTCGATGTCATCGGCAATCGCGCCGAGGTGCTCGCACCGCAGCGCATGCGAACGGTGGCGCCACGTCTTGAAGGCGGCCTGGGCGGCGTTCACCGCCGCGTCCAATTGGGCCAATGAGCCGGCCGGGCATTGCGCGAAGACGACGCCGGTGGCGGGATTGATCACATCAAACTGCCCGTTTTCACCGGCAACCTGGACTCCATTGATAAGCATTGTGTAGTGCTGCATGTGGAAGCTTCCTTTAACGCAGACGAGCCGTGCCGTGCGACGACAACTGAGCTCGCAGTAGGTGTAGGGGTGGAACGTGCCTTAGAGCTTGTGGCTGCCCAGGGCCAGGAACCGCTGCGGCGAAACCTTGCGCAGGCGCGCCGCCAGGTAGACGCCGGCCAACAAGGCCGCAGGAATGACCGCACACAGGCCGTAGGACAAAAGCTGGCTGGCACCGGTCAGCACATCGAAATGCACCACCGCCAGCACCAGCACCATCAGCAAGGCCAGGCAGGAGAAAATCGGCAGGATGCGCCCGCGCCAGAGGCCGACCTTGAGCTCGGGATGCCGATGGAAGTACACGCACACCGCGACCGAGGTCATCGCCATCAGCAAGATCACGCACAGGGTGGCCAGGTTGGAGAACCAGGCGAACAGCTGCAGGATCGGATCGGCGTCCATCGCCGCGAAAATCAGCACCACTACCGCGGCGATCAGGCTTTGCAGCGCCGAGCCCATGTGCGGGCTCTGGTGCACACGGTGGGTAGTGCCCAGCAGGCTGTGCAGCAAACCATCACGCCCGATGGCGTAGAAATAACGCGCAGCGGCGTTATGAAACGCGAGCAGTCCGGCATAGATGCTGACCATGAACAACACCCGAATGATCTGGGTCAGGTGTGGCCCGACAAAGTGGTCGGACATGCCGTAGATAAACGTGGTTGGGTCCTGCAGGGCTTGCAGCATCGGCACGATCTTGTCCGCGCCCACGCCCACCACCATCGCCCACACCGAGAGCGCATAGAACCCGCCGATCAGCAGCACCGAGCTGTAGGTCGCAATCGGAATCGTGCGCTGCGGGTCTTTCGCCTCCTCACCATAAATGGTGGTGGCCTCGAAGCCGATGAAGGCGGCAAAGCAGAACAGCAGACCGATCGACGGCGTGCCGCTGAATACGTGCTGGCTGCTGAAGGAATCAAGGTTGACCCCGCTGTCGCCACCGGTCTTCAGAATGGCGAAATCCAGGGTGAGGATCGCCAGGTATTCAGCGATCACCACCACCGACAAGACCCGCGCCGACAGGTCGATCTTGCGGTAGCCGAGAATCGCAATACTGGCCATCGCCAGCAGCGAATAGGACCACCAGGGCAATACCAGGCCGAAGACACTTTCCATGGTGCCGCTGACCACGCCACCGAACATGCCATACAAGGCAATCTGCAGAATGTTGTAGGCAAACATCGCCAGCACCGCCGCCGAGCCGCCGGCCAGGCCGCCCAGGCCACGCGAGGTAAAGGCGTAGAAACCGCCGGCGTTGGTGACATGCCGCGCCATGGTGGTGTAACCCACCGAGAACGCCATCAGCACCGCCAGCGCCAGCAACAGCAACGCCGGGGTACCGGCGCCGTTGCCCAGCATGATGCCGATCGGGAAACCGCCGGCAATCACGCTGAGCGGACTGGCCGCCGAAATCACGAAGAAGATGATGAAGCCGACACCCAGGGCGCCACGCTTGAGCTCCGTAGAGCCATTGACCGGCATTATTACACTCATGTTATTGACCTTATTGTATGAGGCAGTCGCTGTGGGGTGGCGCCGATTCAGCCGCTATCGGTGCCGGGTAGCGCTTTTATTCTGGAGATTGCACGCTGGATTCGATCCTATGCCCGCCCTCGGAAGCCTCGCTATCCCAAATCGGTAACATCGCCGCCAGTGCCCCAAAACAGGTCGCCGCGCCGCCACACTCCCCGCCGATTTGGGATAGCCGCGTGCAGATCCCGACCTGCATGCTAGGTTCAGGCGTCCTCTGCCCGGCTGTCGGCCAGTGGTGTCAAGCGCCGGTCAACCCTTGGCCAATGCCTATGCTGAAAACGTGGCGCAGGCCGATGCACTGACAACCCCAATAAGAAATCGGTAGCCCACGCCAACCGATGATCGATCAACACGCTGTTCACCCGTGAGATAGCCCAATGTTCGACACCCTCTCCATTCGCTTGAAAATAGTCTTGTTGTCGGGCTTGTGCCTGCTGGGCGTGATCAGCCTGATCGTCGGCATGAACCTCTACCAGAGTAGCCAGAACAATCGGCTGATCAGCACCTCAAGCACTCGGATGCTCACGGACAGTGGCGAGAACCTGCTGCAGGCCAAGGCCGCCGAGCAGGCAAGCAACCTGCAGCGGGTGTTCGGCAGCAGCTTGCAGATCATCAGCGCCTTTGCCGACCAGGCAGCCAACCTGCGTAGCATGGCCGCCCAGCGCGGGTTGGCCGCCACGACCCTGCGTGAAGAACTCAACCAGGGGCTCAAGACAACGTTCGACCGCAACCCGCAGGTACTGGGACTTTGGCTGGTCTACGAATCGAATGCGCTGGACGGTAAAGACGCCGAGTTCGCCAACGACGCCGCACGCGCCTCCAACGAAAACGGACGCTTTGCCAGCGCCTGGAACCGGGGCGCCGGCACAGCGGTGAATATCCTGATCCCCGAAGCCGATTTGCAGAAAACCGAACTGAGCATCAGCGGCACGCCTTACAACAGTTGGTACACCTGCCCGCGCGACACCCGACGCACCTGCCTGATGGCGCCCTACGCCGACACTCAGGCCGGGCAGGTGCAACTAATGACCACCTTGTCCATACCCTTGATAGTGGATGGCAAGGTGATCGGCACCCTCGGCGTGGACCTCGCGCTCGGCGCCCTGCAAGCCGCCGCCAGCGATGCCCAGCGCGCGCTGTTCAACGGTTCGGGGCGCATGCTGATTGTCTCCGACAGCGGCGTGCTCGCCGCTTACAGCAGCGATGCCAGCCAGATCGGCAAACCCATCAGCGCGCCGCTGGCGCAGGAAGGCCAGGCCGTGCTCAGCGCGCTGGCACAGAAACAACCAACCGTGCTGGCCCAGGATAAATCGATACGCGCGGTCTACCCTGTCGCGCCGATCCCCGAGGCGGCGCCGTGGGGCGTGGTCATCGACCTGCCCAGGGATGTCTTGCTGGCCGACTCGGTGAAGCTGCAATCCTTGCTTGACCAGACCCAGACCCGTGACACCCTGGTGTCGCTGCTGGTGGCCATCGGTGCCGGGCTGCTGGGCCTGCTGTTGATCTGGCTCACCGCGTCCGGCGTGACGCGCCCGATCAACAGCGTCGCGCAGATGCTCAAGGCGATTGCCAGCGGCGACGGCGACCTGACTCAACGGCTCGATTACCGCAAAAAGGACGAACTGGGCGAGCTGGTGCAGTGGTTCAACCGCTTTCTCGACAAGCTGCAACCGACCATTGCGCAGATCAAGCAGAGCATCACGGATGCCCGTGGCACCGCCGACCAGTCCTCGGAAATCGCGCGGCAAACCAGTGAAGGCATGCAGGTGCAATTTCGCGAGATCGATCAGCTGGCAACCGCCTCCAACGAGATGAGCGCCACGGCGCACGAAGTCGCCAGCAGCGCGTCAAATGCCGCCCAGGCAGCCCGGGGTGCCGACCAGGCGTCCCAAGAGGGCATCAGCATCATCGAACGCAGCACGAAGGACATCAACGCCCTGGCCGATGAGGTCAGCAAGGCCGTGGCCGAAGTCGAAGCACTGGCGGTCAATAGCGAGCAGATCGGCTCGGTGCTGGAGGTGATCCGCAGCATTGCCGAACAAACCAATCTGCTGGCGCTCAACGCCGCGATCGAGGCCGCGCGTGCCGGCGAAAGCGGTCGCGGTTTTGCGGTGGTTGCCGATGAAGTGCGCAACCTGGCCAAGCGCACTCAGGATTCGGTGGAGGAAATCCGCCAGGTGATCGAGCGCATCCAGACCGGCACGCGTGGCGTGGTCGCCGTCATGCACTCAAGCCAGGCGCAGGCCCAGAGCAACGCCAGGCAGATCCACCATGCCGTGCAAGCGCTTGGCAAAATCAGCCAGGCGGTGACGGTGATCAGCGATATGAACCTGCAGATCGCCAGTGCGGCGGAGGAACAAAGTGCGGTGGCCGAGGAGGTCAATCGCAACGTTTCGACCATTCGCGGGGTGACCGAGACGCTGACGGAACAGGCTGCCGAATCGGCGCAGGTCAGCAGCCAGCTCAATGCTCGGGCCAATCATCAAATGCAGTTGATGGACCAGTTCCGCGCCTAGACTGCGGCGGCGCCAGGCTATTGATGCGCCATGGTGGGCGGGTATTTCAGGCGCGCGCGCAGGCGGGAATCGCAGCACGCGCGGTTTGGGAGGGCAACTCGGCGAACAGGGCGTGGTACTCCTCGGCAAAATGGCTGAGGTGATAGAACCCCCATTGGGCGGCGGCATCGCCGATCGAGAGATGGGACGCGGCGGTCGACATCAAGGCACGGCGCACCCCATTGAGCCGCACCGAGCGCAGGTAGTTCAGCGGCGTGGTCTCGGCCACCGCGCGAAAGCTGTTCTGCACGGTGCGTCGACTCACCTGGAGGCGCTCGCACAATTGGATCACGCTGGGCACGTTGAGCATCTCGGCGGTGGTCAGCCGGTGGCATTTCTCGACGATGAAACTGCGAGTGGAACTCGGGCTACGCTGCTGCTTGTCACAGGCCGGGTCGGTGAGCAGCTGCATCAACTCATCGAGCAGAGCCTGCTCCAGCCTGGGCTCACACCCGCTGTCGGGCGCCTGGTCGGTCACCGCCAGGGACAGCATCGCCAGCAATCGCCCTCGGGCCTGGGCAAAGCGCTGCGCGCAGACCCGGATCACCGGCTGACGCAGCAACCGACTGATCTCCTTGGCCGACGCCGTGTGCGCCAACGCCTGCTCGAACCATTCGCGCTCGAACGTGACGGACAACAGCTCCATGCCCATCGGCATATGGAACATGAACTCCTCGCCGCCGTGCAGAAAAAACAGGCTGCTGCCGTCCACCTCGCGACCCTGCATGCGCGTCGAACCCGGCACGCTGATCGGCACGGCAAAGCACATCTTGCCGCGCGGCGCCACGCCGTGCTGCACCACGCGCTGGTTGATCTGCTCACGGAACACGTGGCAACGCGCGGTCGTCAGTTGCATCAAAGAACTTTCGGCCAGGCCGGCGGTTAACTGGCTGTAGTCCTGGCTCCATTCCTGAACAGTGGCCGCATGTACATGGATATCGCGAAAGTGGCTGACATGGTGGTTTGTCATGATGCGTAAAACCTCTGTCGATATCAGGTTTTTAGCCCGCAATGTTTGCGATATTCCCACACAGAAAAAATATTGCAAAATTCTTTCTGCCATTGGCCATTCGTCGACTACGGCGCGCTTTTCCCTGCGTCGATTTGCCGATTCGGGCTAACGGTCAAGGCCCCACCGTGAGAATGATCGGCACACTGAAAACCGTCAGCCAGAGAGTTCGTCATGAGTGAGTCCAAACTAGAAGCCCTGCATTTCGCGGATGCCCCGCGCATGATTTCCAAAACCCTGCCCGGCCCCATGACCCGCGAGGCGTTGGCGCTGTCGGCGCGTACGGAGTCGATGGCGCGCGGCGGCGGGCGCATGCCGATCGCGATGGACCGCGCGTTCGGCGCGACCTTCAAGGACCCTGACGGCAACACCTACATCGACTTGTCCGCGGGCGTGGGCGTCAGCAGCGTCGGCCGCTGCCACCCGAAGGTGGTGCAGGCCATCCGCGACCAATCCGAAGTGCTGATGCACGCCCTGGAAATCAACAGCACCCGCCGCACCGCGCTCGCAGCCAAACTTTCCGAGATCGCGCCCGAAGGCCTGCGCGGCGACTGCATCACGTTCTTTACACAAAGCGGCAGCGATGCGTTGGAGGCGGCAGTCAAGTTCGCCAAACGTATCACCGGGCGTCACCAGATCCTCGCCTTCCACGGCGGCTACCACGGCGTGTGGAACGCCTCTGGCGCGCTCACCACCGGCACGGCCTACCGCAAGGGCTACGGCCCGATGATGGGGGGCGTGATCCATGCGCCCTACCCCTACGCCTACCGCTTTCCTTTCGATACCACGCACCGCAGCGCCGAGCAGATCGCCGGCGACTACGTGGATTACCTGCTGAACAGCCCCTACACCGCCGCCGATGACGTGGCCGCCGTGATCGTCGAACCGGTGCAAGGCGAAGGCGGCTACGTGCCCCCCTCGCCGGAGTTCCTGCAACTGTTGCGCAAAGCCTGCGACCGCGCCGGCGCGCTGCTGATCGTCGATGAAGTGCAATCCGGCGCAGGGCGCACCGGCAAGATGTGGGCGGTGGAGCATTCCGGCGTGAAGCCCGACATGCTCACGTTCGGCAAGGGCATCGGCAGCGACCTGCCGATGGCCGGGCTGATCATGCGCTCGGACCTGGCGGCCGCGATTCCCGACGGGTCGATGCCCAATACCTTCGCTGCCAACTCGCTGTCCGCGGCCGTGGCGTTGACCAACATCAGCATCCTGCAAGACCCGGAACTCGGCCTGCTTGAACGCGCCCACACCCTGGGACTGGAAGCGCAGGCACACATACGCGGTTTCAATAGCCGATGGGTGGGCGAAGTGCGCGGCCGTGGCCTGATGATCGGCATCGAACTGGTCGAAGACGCCGCCACCAGGACGCCGCTGGCGGGCGAAAAAATCGGCCGGCTCATGGGCTACCTGATGAACCACGGCGTGCTGATGATCCCGTGCGGCCGCTACGGCAACGTCATGCGCGTGATGCCATCGCTGACGATCCCGCGCGCGATGTTCTTCAAGGCGCTGGACATCTTCGGCGACGCCCTGGCCTCCCTCGAGGCATGAGGTATATGCCTCCTGCTCATCACCCCTGGACACTCACATGAATCAACACCTGAACCACTTCATCCAAGGCGCGCCGCGCGAAGCCAGCGACGGTGGGCGCATCCCGCTCATCGACCCCGTGACCGAACAGACATACGGCAGTTGCGCACGCGGCACCGTCGACGATGTGGAACGTGCCGTGGCAGCGGCACACGCCCAGCTTGAGGGCGGAGATTGGAGCCGGCTCGACGGCGCCCAGCGTGGTCGACTGCTGTCGAAACTGGCCGACCTGGTGGAGCGTGACAGCGAGGTGCTGGCCGACATGGACGCCAACGCCATCGGCCGCTCCCCCCTCGAACCACGCCGGATGGACCTGCCCAATGCCATCGCCAACCTGCGCGCCGCCGCCGGCTGGGCCAACCAGCTGGAGGGCCGCACCATCCCTACCGGCGGTTACTTCGGCAGCAAGACCCTCTCGTACACGGTGCGCGAACCCGTGGGCGTAGTAGGCGCCATCGTGCCGTGGAATTCACCGCTGATGATCACCGTGTGGAAGCTCGCCGCACTGCTGGCGGCAGGTTGCACCGTGGTCGTCAAACCCGCGGAAGAGACCCCGCAGTCGGCCCTGCACCTGGCGGTACTGGCGCAGGAAGCGGGCTTTCCGGATGGCGTGATCAACGTGGTCACCGGCTACGGCGCGCAAGTGGGCCGCGCCCTGTGCGAGCACCCACACGTCGCCAAGATCAGCTTCACCGGCAGCCCCGAGGCCGGGCGCGAGATCCAGCGCACCGCCGGTGTGCTGTTCAAGCACGTAGCGCTGGAGCTGGGCGGCAAGAGCCCGCAGATCGTGTTCGACGATGCGCCATTCGATGACGCGTTGTTCGGCTGCGCACTGGGCCTGTTCGTCAACCAGGGGCAGATCTGTGCCTCCGGTTCGCGCATCCTGGTCCAGCGCAGCCTGGCCGAACGCTTCGCCGCCGCACTGGCCGATGCCGCACGTGCGGTCAAGGTCGGTGACCCACGCGAGCCCGACGTGCAAATGGGACCGGTGGCCAAGAAAGCGCAGTTCGACCGCGTCAACCGTTACATCCAGCTGGGTATCGATCAGGGCGCAACGCTGCTGGCCGGCGGGGTCTCCACCCCTGGGCAAGGCTGGTTCGTACGCCCGACGATCTTCGCCAACGCGCGCAACGACATGGCGATCGCCCAGGACGAAATCTTCGGGCCGGTCGGCACGGTGATCACGTTCGACAGCGAAGCAGAGGCCGTGGCCCTGGCCAACGACTGCGCCTACGGCCTGGCGGCCACGGTCTGGACCACCGACCTGGCACGCGCGCACCGCGTGGCCGCGCAGGTCAAGGCCGGCGCCATCGGCATCAACTGCTGGAGCCCACTGGACGCCAACCTGCCCTGGGGTGGCGTCAAGGCCAGTGGTCTGGGTCGTGAAGGCGGGTTTGGCGGCGCGCAGGCCTACACCGAGGAAAAAGTCATCACCGTGCTGCTGCCCGACTAAGCCCACGCCCCACCCAGCCACCCTGCGGCCCTCTGCCCGCGGGGCGGCCATCCAACCGTGCATTCCTCACGCCTTTGATGATCAATGGAGAGCCTGCGATGAACCCGATAGATCAACCGACAATAGATCGGTATCCGACCTCCCTGCGCGTCTTGCACTGGGTCCGTGCCGTACTCATCCTGGGCCTGCTCTGGGCGGGCTGGCACATGACCGGCCTGAACGACGAAGTGGCAAGCAAATACGAGCTCTATTACCCCTGGCACAAATCCTTCGGCGTGCTGACGTTTTTGCTGGTGCTCACCCAGATCGCCCTGCGCTGGCGAGCACCGAGCATTCCGCAACCGCTGGAAACCCTGGCCCCGCACGAACGGATGTTGTCCAGGCTCACGCAACGCGTCATGTATGCGCTGTTGGTGATCGTGCCGTTGATGGGCTACTCCATGTCGAGCACTTACACCATGAGTGACGGGGTGTTCTTTTTCGGAGTGAACCTGCCGGAGCTGCTGCCCAAAAATGACGCCTGGTTTGTCGTCTTCCAATGGCTGCACAAAATACTCGCCTATACCCTGCTCGGGCTGATCGTGCTGCATGTGGTGGGTGCCCTCAAGCATCGGTTTTACGACCGAGACCCTCGTAACGATGTTCTGCGCCGCATGCTCTGACCGGATGAGGCGTTGGCGCAAGATGCCAACGCCTCGCGCGTACGCTGGAGGAAAATTTGCCGTGGCCAATCGTAAGGAGGGGAATACAGCGCAGCGGTAGACACACCCATATGAAAATGGATGAGTAAGAAATGATAAAAAGGCTGTGCCAGCGGTGTAACCGTGGCTGGAGATGGATGCCAGTGAAATGCTGCAGACGAAAAAAAGCCCGCTCAATGAGCGGGCTTCTTGTGGCGACCTGATGTTCAGCGTTCCAGGTAACCGAATATGGCGCAGCGGACGGGACTCGAACCCGCGACCCCCGGCGTGACAGGCCGGTATTCTAACCGACTGAACTACCGCTGCGCGTAACACATGAAGCGAATGGTGGGTGATGACGGGATCGAACCGCCGACCCTCTGCTTGTAAGGCAGATGCTCTCCCAGCTGAGCTAATCACCCTTCGTCTCGGTGTGGCGCGCATTCTACGGAGCGACCCAGGGTCTGGCAAGCACTTTCTTAAATCTTTTTTTGAGGCCTTCCAATGGCTTAGGCAGGGTTGGCCTGAGCCGCTATCAAGAGAATAATGCTCCCCTTTGTATAAAGGAGAGACTCACCCCATGTGGTTCAAGAACCTGCTTATCTATCGCCTGACCCAAGATCTGCCTGTTGATGCCGAGGCGTTGGAAGCGGCCATGGCCACCAAGCTGGCGCGCCCTTGTGCAAGCCAGGAGTTGACTACTTACGGTTTCGTCGCGCCGTTCGGTAAAGGCGAAGACGCGCCCCTGGTCCACGTCAGCGGCGACTTCCTGTTGATCGCCGCACGCAAGGAAGAACGCATCCTGCCGGGCAGTGTCGTGCGTGACGCGCTCAAAGAGAAAGTCGAAGAAATCGAGGCCGAGCAAATGCGCAAGGTCTACAAGAAGGAACGCGACCAGATCAAGGATGAAATCATCCAGGCCTTCCTGCCGCGCGCGTTTATCCGTCGCTCGTCGACCTTCGCCGCCATCGCGCCGAAACAAGGCCTGATCCTGGTGAACTCGGCCAGCCCGAAACGCGCCGAAGACTTGCTGTCGACCCTGCGTGAAGTGATCGGCACCCTGCCGGTACGCCCACTCACGGTGAAAACCGCACCGACCGCAATCATGACCGACTGGGTCACTACCCAGAAACCGGCGGATGATTTCTTCGTGCTCGACGAATGCGAACTGCGCGACACCCACGAAGACGGCGGCATTGTGCGTTGCAAGCGCCAGGATCTGACCGGCGAAGAGATACAACTGCACCTGACCACCGGCAAGGTCGTGACGCAACTGTCCCTGGCCTGGCAAGACAAGCTGTCCTTCATGCTCGATGACAAGATGACCGTCAAGCGCCTGAAGTTCGAAGACCTGCTGCAAGACCAGGCGGAACAGGACGGCGGCGACGAAGCCCTGGGCCAACTGGATGCCAGCTTTACCCTGATGATGCTGACCTTTGGCGAGTTCCTGCCGGCGTTGGTTGAGGCACTGGGCGGCGAAGAAACGCCACAGGGTATCTAAGCCGTGTGAAGATCAAAATGTGGGAGGGAGCAAGCCCCCTCCCACATTTGATATGTGTTTCAACTTCAAGAATCTAACAACAAGGACACCCCCATGCGCGCACTCGCCGCCATGAGCCGCTTCGTCGGCAATACCTTCGCCTACTGGGTGTTGATTTTCGCTGTCGTGGCCTTCCTCGAACCCGGCTGGTTCATCGGCCTGAAAAGCGCCATCGTCCCGCTGCTGGGCCTGGTGATGTTCGGCATGGGGCTGACCCTCAAACTCGACGATTTCGCCGAAGTCGCCCGCCACCCCTGGCGCGTGGCGTTGGGCGTGGTTGCGCACTTCGTGATCATGCCGGGCGTGGCCTGGGTGTTGTGTCAGGTGTTCCACCTGCCGCCGGAAATCGCCGTCGGCGTAATCCTGGTCGGTTGCTGCCCAAGCGGTACCTCGTCCAATGTGATGACCTGGCTCGCGCGCGGCGACCTGGCGTTGTCGGTGGCCATCGCCGCCGTCACCACCCTCCTCGCCCCGCTGCTCACCCCGGCGCTGATCTGGTTGTTGGCCTCGGCCTGGTTGCCGGTGTCGTTCATGGAGTTGTTCTGGTCGATCCTGCAAGTGGTACTGCTGCCGATCGTGCTCGGCGTGGTTGCGCAGCGCCTGCTCGGCACGCGGGTGCGCCATGCGGTGGAGGTGTTGCCGCTGGTGTCGGTGATCAGCATCGTGATCATCGTTGCGGCGGTGGTTGCCGCCAGCCAGGCGAAGATTGCCGAATCGGGCCTGCTGATCATGGCCGTGGTGATGTTGCACAACAGCTTCGGTTTTTTACTGGGTTACTTCACCGGCCGCGTGTTCAAGCTGCCTTTGGCGCAACGCAAATCGCTGGCGCTGGAAGTGGGCATGCAGAACTCCGGGCTGGGCGCCGCATTGGCCAGCGCGCACTTCTCGCCACTGGCGGCGGTGCCGAGTGCGCTGTTCAGCGTCTGGCACAATATTTCCGGGGCGTTGCTGTCGACCTACTTCCGGCGCATGAGCGAAAAGGAAGACCGCCGCATTTTGGAGAACACCCCGCAAACTTGATCGCCCGATCCGTTTTCGGCACTCTACGCGCTTCGCGGGGACGACCTCGCGACGCCAATGCGCGTTGACTCCGGGGACGACCCCGCCTGAAGAAGCGAGGTCATCATGTCCTGGATCATTCTGTTTTTTGCCGGGTTGTTCGAAGTCGGCTGGGCCGTGGGCCTTAAGTACACCGACGGCTTCAGCAAGCCGCTGCCCACCGTCCTGACGATTGTCGCCATGGCTGTCAGCCTCGGGCTGCTGGGGCTGGCGGTCAAAGAGTTACCGCTGGGCACCGCTTATGCCGTGTGGACGGGTGTGGGCGCCGTGGGCACGGTGATCGCCGGGATTATCCTGTTTGGCGAATCCATGGCGCTGTTTCGGCTGGCCAGTGTGGCGTTGATTATTTGCGGGTTGATTGGGCTCAAGATCTCCACTTAAGCCACTACCGCCATCGGGAGCAAGCTCCTCCCACATTCTGAATGTATTCACAAATCAAAATGTGGGAGGGGGCGGTGCGACGGTTCGACTTGCTCCCGATGAGGCCACTCCTCCAACACAGAACTACCTGACACTCCCCCGCAAACCACCCACCACAGCCTGCAACTGCGCAGGCGTTGCAGCCTCCACAGCAAGCGGCTCACCCGCCACCAACACCACCCGCGACCAGATCCTGCGCAAGAACCCCTTGTTCGGATCGCGACTGAAGAAACTCCCCCACAACCCCTGCAACGCCATGGGAATCACCGGCACCGCGGTTTCTTCCAGAATGCGCGTCACGCCGCCACGAAACTCGTTCATCTCGCCATCGGTCGTCAATTTGCCTTCCGGGAAGATGCACACCAGTTCACCTTCCTTCAGATACTGCGCAATCCGCATGAAGGCCTTTTCGTAGATCTGGATATCTTCATGGCGCCCGGCAATCGGGATCGCTCCCGCCGTGCGAAAGATAAAGTTGAGCACCGGCAAGCGATAGATTTTGTAGTACATGACAAAACGAATCGGCCGACGCACCGCGCCGCCGATCAACAAGGCATCGACGAATGACACGTGGTTGCACACCAGCAACGCCGCGCCTTCATCCGGAATGGCCTGCAGGTTGCGATGCTCCACGCGGTACATGGAATGGCTGAGCAGCCAGATCATGAAGCGCATGGTGAACTCGGGGACGATCTTGAAGATGTAAGTGTTGACCGCGATGTTGAGCAGCGACACCACCAGGAACAGCTCGGGGATCGACAGCTTGGCCACACTCAGCAACAGGATCGACACCACCGCCGACACCACCATGAACAACGCGTTGAGGATGTTGTTGGCCGCGATCACCCGGGCTCGCTCGTGCTCGGCGGTGCGCGACTGGATCAGCGCGTACAGCGGCACGATATAAAAGCCGCCGAACACACCCAGGCCGAGGATATCGAGCAACACCCACCACGCCTGGCCATAACTCAGCACGGCCAGCCAGTCATTGGCCTGCACGTTCTGCGGGAAACCACCGGAGTGCCACCACAGCAGCAGGCCGAACACCGTCAAGCCGAATGAACCGAACGGCACCAGGCCGATTTCCACCTTACGCCCGGAGAGTTTTTCGCAGAGCATCGACCCCAATGCGATGCCCACCGAAAACACCGTCAGGATCAACGTCACCACGGTCTCGTCGCCGTACAGCCACTCTTTGGCATACGCCGGGATCTGCGTCAGGTAGATCGCCCCGACAAACCAGAACCACGAGTTACCGACGATGGAGCGCGACACCGCCGGCGTCTGCCCCAGGCCCAGGCGCAAGGTGGCCCAGGATTGACTGAAGATATTCCAGTTCAGACGCAACCCTGGGGTAGACGCCGCCGCCCGCGGAATACTGCGGCTGGCCAGGTATCCCAGCACGGCCACGCCGACAATCGCTACCGACACCACCGGCGCGTACTGCGCGGACGACATCATGACCCCAGCCCCAATAGTGCCGGCCAGGATCGCCAGGAACGTGCCCATCTCCACCAGGCCGTTGCCGCCCACCAACTCATCGTCACGTAGCGCCTGGGGCATGATCGAGTACTTCACCGGGCCGAACAGCGCCGAGTGCGTGCCCATGGCAAACAGCGCCAGCAACATCAATTCCAGGTGATTGGTGAGAAAGCCCGTGGCGCCCACGGCCATGATCACGATCTCGCCGATCTTGATCGCACGGATCAACGCGTCCTTGTTGAATTTCTCGCCAAACTGCCCGGCCAGCGCCGAGAACAGGAAGAACGGCAGGATAAACAGCAAGGCGCACAGGTTGACCCAGATGGAGCGGTCACCGTCGATGGTGAGTTTGTAGAGAATCGCCAGGATCAACGACTGCTTGAAGATGTTGTCGTTGAAGGCACCCAGCAACTGAGTGACGAAAAACGGCAAAAAGCGCCGCGTGCGCAGCAAGGTGAATTGTGAGGGGTGGCTCATCGTCCGTGTTCCTGCGTGGCCTGAAGGCTTATAGATTGTCAGGCCACGACTTTACCTAATCCCGCTTACTTATTCCCTAATCCTGCAATGCACGGAGAAACAAAAAGCTCACCTTTGTAGGCGCCCTGCACGGTGCGCTTGGCCACGACCAGCCACATCAATGCCAACGCCACCACCAGCGCACTGCCCGTTACACTGAAGAACCCCAGGTGCAGCACGTTCGCCAGCTTCAGCGTGGCCAGGGCATAGACACCCAACGGGAAGGTAAAGCCCCACCAACCGAGGTTGAACGGAATACCGGCGCGCAGGTAGCGCAGGGTAATCAGCACCGCGATCAGCATCCACCACAAGCCAAAGCCCCACAGGGTGATGCCCGCCACCAGGCCCAGGCCATTGGCGATCTCACCGATGCCGGGCATGCCATTGGCGGCGAAGATGGCGGGCGCATCGCCCCCCAGCAACAACATGCCAAGGGCTCCGGTGCCGATGGGGCCGAGCGCCAGCCAGCTCGACGCGGCCATATTGGCGTGGGGCAGTTTGTGCAGGGCCATGCGCAGCATCAGGATGGTCAGGATGCTGAACGCCACCGGCAGAGAAAACGCCCACAACACGTAGCTGGTCACCAGCATCACCAATTGCCCATGGGCGTCTGCCAGGTGTGGCGCGAGCAAGCCACCGCTGGCCGCGGCGACTTCGGCGGCGACCACCGGCAACAGCCATACGGCGGTCATCTGGTCGATGCTGTGTTCCTGGCGGGTGAACATCATGAACGGGATCAACACGCCGCAGGCCACGGCCATGGCTACGTCCAGCCACCACAGGGCTTCGGCCAACGGGATCACATCAGCGCCCCAACGCGGCAGGCCGAACAGCAGCAAGCCATTGAGAATGGTCGCCAGGCCCATGGGAATGGTGCCGAAAAACATCGAAACCGTGGAGTGCCCGAAGATCCGGCGTGCCTCGTGAAAAAACATCACCCAACGCGCGGCATACAAGACGCTGAACAGTGCGAACAGGCCAGTGGTAAACAGCCACAACGTTTCGGCAATCGCGTGCAGACCTGGCAGATTGAGCGGCAATTGCGCCAGGGCCAGCGCCAGCACACCCGTGCCCATGGTCGCGGCGAACCAGTTGGGCGTGAACTGGCGAATCACTTCCCGGGGTCGGGTCAGGTGGCTGAAGGGTTTGTAGCTGATGGTATTCGAGCAAGTCATGATGGCAATCCTCTTCCTCGCATGAGGTTGAGGCCATGGTAGAACCTGATCGAATATCTATATAACGGGTAATATCTCTAACTGTTATCTGTTTTACCAATAAGCGCTAGACACTGCCTTCGCTTTCAATCACCAGAATCCTCGCCGGGCCTTGGGGATGCGCCACATGTTCGGTACCGATACCGGCATAGAAAATATCCCCCACCGCCAGCTCTGCCACCTGCTCGAACCCCTGGTCGCGGTAGTGCATGTTCACCCGTCCATCCAACACCACGAAGACTTCTTCTCCGTCGTTGATGTGCCAGCGATACGGCTGGTCAGTCCAATGCAAACGGGTGGTGATGCCGTTCATGTTGGCGACATCCAGTGCCTCCCAGGCACGGCTGCCGGTGAAGTCCTTGCTGCGGATGATCTTCATGCTTGAATCTCATGGCTTTTTAAGTCGCCGATTATTACCGGATCAATGGCTGGATGTCGCCTTGCGCCTGGAAGAATCCTGCACCAGCAGCGCGACCAAGGCACTGAGTGCCAGCACGATCAGCAATACGCCATACGCGTCGGTAGTGGCAATCAAACCCAGGCTGCGGATCAGATTGCCCGCCAACAGTGACGGCACGCAGAACGCCAGGTAACTCAGCACATAGAACGCCGACATCAAGCCCGCCCGTTCGTGGGGCAAGGCCAGCGGCACGACACTGCGCACAGCCCCCAGGAACCCCGCCCCGAAGCCGCTGCCGGCGATCAGCGTGGCGATGAAAAATAACGGCAGGCTGCCGGCATGCACAGCGCCGAGGATCAACGCCACGCCCATCGCAAGCAGCCCGGCTCCCAGGCGCAGGACCTTGTCGGCCGGGCGATTGCGCAGACTGTAGATCATCAGCGCACCGCTCAATGTCAGCACGGCCACCAACCCGCCACCGATCAGATTGGACGTGGAGCCGGTCGCCGCCCGCACCAGCGACGGCGCGAGGGACAGATAAAAACCACCCATGGCCCATACCGCGACGTCCACCGGCAATGCAATCCACAACGCGCGGCGGGCCTGGGCCGGCACGTGCAAGGTGGGCCACAGTGACGCCAACGCCCCAGGCATGCGGCTGACGGTTTCCGGCAGGCGCCACACATACAAGGCTTGCAACAGCATCAAGCTGAACAGCACCGCGTAAATCAAGGTCGTCGGGAACGGTGCAAACTCCACCAGCAGGCTGCATCCCATTGCTCCGCAGGCCATCCCCAACAACGGCGCCACGCTGTTGATCAGCGGCCCTTGCTGGCGATCGGTATCGAGCAACGCCGCCCCCAGCACCGCCGTGGCCATGCCGGTGGCAAAGCCCTGCAGCGTACGCGCGGCAAGCAACCAGGCCACGCTGGACTCATTGATAAACAGCAACATCGCCAGCATATTCAGGACCAGCGCGGCAAACATCACCGGTTTGCGCCCCAGGTGATCCGACAACGAACCCACGGTCAACAAGGCCGCCAACAGGCTCAACGCGTACACACCAAAGATCAGCGTGAGCATGCCCGCCGAAAAATGCAGGCCCTCCTGATACAGGTGGTACAACGGCGTCGGCGCGCTGGACGCGGCCAGGAACGTCAGCAAGGTGATCGCCAGGAACACCAGGCTGGAACGCTGAGAAGGAAGATTGGGCATAGGCACACTCCGCTAAAGCTAATATTTTGCTTTTGTAGAGTGTGCTACTGGCGAAGGCTTAAAGCAAATTCTTTGTGTTAAGGTCATAACATGGCGATTAAAGAAGGCCTCCGCCCGGGGGGCCGTAGTGCCCGGGTACAAGAATCCGTTCATTCGGCCGTGCGTGAGCTGCTGCAAGCCCATGACCGTTCCAGCGTGACCGTGCCGATGATTGCCGCACGTGCGGGCGTCACGCCGTCAACCATCTACCGGCGTTGGGGCGACCTGTCGGTGTTGCTCGCCGACGTGGCCCTGGCGCGCATGCGCCCCGACAGCGAACCGGCCAACACCGGCAGCCTGCGCGGCGACCTGCGGGCCTGGGCCGAGCAATACCTGGATGAAATGAGTTCGGAGCCGGGGCGCAACATGATGCGCGACGTGCAATGCAGCGTGACCCCGGGGTTTTGCGTGAGCATCTTGAGTGGGCAGTTGCAGGCGATTGTCGATCGCTATCCCGCCGAGGCGGCGCCAAGCGTGGACCGCTTGATCAACCTGCTGGCGGCGCCGACGGTGTTTCGTATTCTGTTCTCCAGTGCGCCGCTGGAAGTAGAAGAACTGCACAAGCTGATCGAGCTGGCGCTGAAGTCATAAGGCCTTATACAAAACCAAATGTGGGAGGGGCTTGCCCCTCTCACATTTTTTTACCGCATTTAGATCAGTACTTACGTACGCATCCCGCGCCCACTCACCAATAACCGCGCGCAACCGATATACAGCACCACCGTGGCCACGATCATGAAGGTGATCGCCACGCTGATCTTGATATCCGACACGCCCAGGATGCCGTAGCGGAAGGCGTTGACCATATGCAGCACCGGGTTGGCCAGCGATACGGTCTGCCAGAACGGCGGCAGCAGGGTGATGGAATAGAACACCCCACCCAGGTAGGTCAGCGGCGTCAGCACGAACGTCGGGATGATCGAAATATCATCGAAGTTGCGTGCGAACACGGCGTTGATGAACCCCAGCAGCGAGAAGATTGTCGCCGTCAGCACCACCACCAGAATGGTCAACCCCAGGTGATGCACCTGCAGGTGAGTGAAGAACAGCGACAGCAAGGTCACGATCACACCGACCATCAAGCCGCGCAACACGCCGCCCAGGGTGTAGCCGATCAGGATGGTATGCGGCGACACGGGCGACACCATCAGTTCCTCGATGGAACGCTGGAACTTGCTGCCAAAGAAGCTGGAGACCACGTTGCCGTAGGAGTTGGTGATCACCGACATCATGATCAGGCCCGGCACGATGTACTCCATGTAGGTGAAACCACCCATGTCGCCGATCTGCCGGCCGATCAGATTACCGAAGATCACGAAGTACAGGACCATGGTGATCGCCGGCGGCAGCAGGGTCTGTGGCCAGATCCGGGTAAAGCGCTTCACTTCACGGTAGACGATGGTTTGCAGGGCGACGAGGTTGGGCTGCAGTTCGGAACTCATACCGCCACCTTCGTCAGATTTTTCTCCACCAGGGACACGAACAACTCCTCAAGGCGATTGGTTTTGTTACGCAGGCTCAGCACCTCGATGTTCTGGGTAGCTAACTGCGTGAACAGCGCGGTGATGCCCATGGCCTTGTCCACCTGGACTTCCAGGGTATGGCCGTCCACCAGGCGACTCGGGTAACCGAGCAGTTGCGGCGCCGCCGACAGATCGTTCTTCAGGTCGAGCAGGAAGGTTTCCACATGCAACTGGCCCAGCAGATTACGCATGCTGGTGTTCTCGACGATGGTGCCGTGGTCGATGATGCCGATGTTGCGGCACAGCTGCTCAGCCTCTTCCAGGTAATGGGTGGTGAGGATGATGGTGATGCCCTTTTCATTGAGTTCGGTGAGGAAGGTCCACATCGAGCGACGCAGCTCGATGTCCACGCCGGCGGTGGGTTCGTCGAGGATCAGCAGGCGTGGTTCATGTACCAGTGCGCGCGCGATCATCAGGCGACGCTTCATGCCGCCGGACAGCGAACGCGAAGGCACGTCGCGCTTGTCCCAAAGGCCCAGTTGGGTCAGGTATTGCTCGGCGCGCTCCTTGGCGATTTTCGCCGGGATGCCGTAATAACCGGCCTGGGTCACGACGATGTCGAAGGTCTTTTCGAATTGGTTGAAGTTGAACTCCTGGGGCACCACGCCGATGGAACGCTTGAGCGCCGCGGGGGATTTATCCAGGTCATGACCGAAGATATTCACCGTGCCGCTGGTCTTGTTGACCAGGGTGGAGAGAATACCGATGGTGGTGGATTTGCCGGCGCCGTTGGGGCCGAGCAAGGCGAAGAAGTCACCTTCGGCAACGTCCAGATCGATACCACTCAGGGCCTGGAAACCGTTGCCGTAGGTTTTGGTTAGCTGCCGGATGGACAGAGCGGAACTCATATCGGATTACGCACCAAAGAAGGGAATAGAAAGGATAGATGAGGGCGCAGCACAGGTAGTTCAACCGGCGATGCATGGCGGGCATGGTGCGTGCCCGCATCACACAAGTACAGTCACCCGTATTAATAGTAGGTATTAAGTCAACGCAGTCATCACCGTTTTGCGGTAGGCCGGGCGTTGTTGCAGACGCTGGTACCAGGCTTCCAGATGGGGCATTGCAGGGCGCTCGATGGGCATTTCAAACCAGGCGTAGATGAAACAGCCCAAAGGAATATCGCCCATGCCAAACACGCTGCCGGACAGGTAAGGCTGCTCGGCCAGGGCCTGCTCCACGGTCGCCAGCGCATCGATACAGGCCTGGCGCCCGGCATTGATGCTGTCCCAGTTCTGTTGTTCGGCCGGGGTACGCACCACACCCCAGAACACGGCTTTGAACGGCTCGGCCAGGGTCGAAGTGGTCCAGTCCATCCACTTTTCGGCGCTGGCCCGGGCTTGCACGTCGCTCGGGTAAAACGCCGACGCGTGCTTGGCGCACAGGTAACGCACGATGGTGTTGGATTCCCACAACACGAAGTCACCGTCTTCGATCACCGGCACCCGGCCATTGGGGTTCATCGCGCGATATTGCGGCGTATCGACCACACCGAAAGCTCCGCCCGCATCAATTGCTTCATAGTCCAGGCCGAGTTCCTCGGCGCACCACAGTGCTTTCCTGACGTTTGACGAATTTTTACGACCCCAGATCTTCAGCATGACCGCGCCTTATTGTGGATGAACATGGCTTGATGAACGCAGCAGCATACGCCGGTTCACACGCCGCTTGAATCGCTCTGTAGATCTCCCAGCACGGTCGGCATCGTTTCGGCAAACAGGTGTGGGTAACATTTCTGAAGGTGCGCGAAGAAGAATTCCTCTGGCACGTCGGCAAATTGCCCATGGTCCACCACGTACTCCATCGAACGCCGGCCCTGGCGGTTGAACGCATGGAATACGCTGTCATTGACCCCATCGAACTCCAGCGGCGGCACGTCGAACACCTCGCACAATTGGCTGTTGAACGCAGGCGTGGCCTTGACCCAGCGACCGTTCAGGTACAGCTCGGTGTAGCCGTGCATGGCAAACACATCACTCTTGAGCAGCGCGAGCAGGCGCGGGGTCGACAGATGATTGCGCACATCCGCCAACCCGATGCGCGCGGGAATACCGCAGTGGCGGGCGCAGGCAGCGAGCAAGGTGGCCTTGGGCACGCAGTAGCTTTCGCCGGTGGCCAGGGCGAAGCTGGCGTTCAACGTGTCTGGATCGCGGCTGAAGGTGTAGGGGTTATAACGCACGGCCTCGCGGACGGCGACATAGAGACTGACTGCCTGGTCACGTAAATACGCGCTGGTTCCGCGATGTTTTTCGGCGAACTCCACCACCGCAGGGTGGTCACTATCGATGAAGCGGCTGGGACTCAGATACCTTTCCATGAGCTTTATCTCCAAAGCAAGCCTGGAGTTTAACGACCGGCCTGCCCCGGAGATAACGACGATTCGGCCAAATGTCGGCGCCTGCCGATCGTTGCCTCTCGTACAACTCGTTACACCCTGATCACCGCGCTTTCTCGGATGCCGACTAAGCTCCTTGGTGGTTTCGCCCTGGTTCACGGAGGATTGAATATGCTGTTGTTGTGGATACTGGTTCTGGTGGTCGGCGTTGCTTACCTGGCACACCGCCGCACCGCGCCCCTGCCCGCCTTGGGCGTGGTCGCCGTCTACCTGTTGGCGATGGGCGCCTGGAGCCATGCCCCGGGTTGGCTGCTGCTGATCTTCTGGGTGTTGATCGCCGTGATCGCGGTGCCCCTGTTGCTGCCCGACCTGCGTCGCCAATACTTCACCAAACCGCTGTTCAGCTGGTTTCAGAAAGTCCTGCCGCCAATGTCCGAAACCGAGCGCGACGCCATTGACGCCGGCACCGTATGGTGGGACGGCGAGCTGTTCAGCGGTCGCCCCGACTGGGACAAATTGCTGGCCTACCCCAAGGCGCAACTGACCGAAGAAGAACAGGCCTTCATTGACGGCCCCACCGAAGAACTCTGTGCCATGGTCAGCGACTGGGAAATCGGCCAGGCCATGGACCTGCCGCCCGCCGCCTGGGAGCACATCAAGACCCACGGTTTCTTCGCCCTGATCATTCCCAAGGAATACGGCGGCAAGGGCTTCTCTGCCTACGCCCACTCCCAGGTCGCGATGAAGCTGGCCACCCGCAGCGGCGACCTGGCGTCCACCGTGATGGTGCCCAACTCACTGGGGCCGGCCGAACTGCTGCTGCACTACGGCACCGAAGAACAACGCAACCACTACTTGCCGCGCCTGGCGCGTGGCGATGATATTCCCTGCTTCGCCCTCACCGGCCCGCTGGCCGGCTCCGACGCCGGCGCCATGCCCGACACCGGCGTGATCTGCAAAGGCGAATGGGAAGGCCAGGAAACCCTCGGCCTGCGCCTGAACTGGGAAAAACGCTACATTACCCTCGGCCCGATCGCGACATTGCTCGGGTTGGCGTTCAAAGCGTATGACCCCGACCACCTGCTGGGTGACGAGGCAGACCTGGGCATCAGCCTGGCATTGATTCCCACCGATACCCCCGGTGTGGAAATCGGCCGCCGCCACCTGCCACTGGGCGCCGCATTCATGAACGGCCCCAATTCCGGCAAGGACGTCTTCATCCCCCTGGACTACCTCATCGGCGGCCAGGACATGCTCGGCAAGGGCTGGATGATGCTGATGAACTGCCTGTCGGTGGGCCGTTCGATTTCCCTGCCGGCGGTCGGTACCGGCGCGGCCAAGTTCACCAGCCTGGTGACCGGCCAATATGCCCAGGTCCGCGAACAATTCAACGTGCCGCTGTCGGCGTTCGAAGGTATCCAGGAAGCCCTGGCGCGTATCGGCGGCAACGCCTGGCTGATGGACAGCGCGCGCATGCTCACCGCCAATGCCGTCGACCTGGGCGAAAAACCCTCGGTGCTGTCGGCCATCCTCAAGTACCACCTCACCGAGCGTGGCCGCGAGTGCATCAGCCACGCCATGGACGTACACGGCGGCAAGGGCATCATCATGGGCCCGAACAACTACTTGGGCCGCAGCTGGCAAGGCGCACCGATCTTCATCACCGTGGAGGGCGCGAATATCCTCTCGCGCAACCTGATGATCTTCGGCCAGGGCGCCATCCGCTGCCATCCGTTCGTACTCAAGGAAATGGCACTGGCCGGTCGTGAAGACCGCGACCAGGCCCTGAAGGAGTTCGATGGCCTGCTGATGCAACATATCGGCTTTGCCGTGAGCAACGCCGCCAGCACCCTCGTGCTGAACCTCGGTATCGGGCACTTCGAGAAAGCGCCGGGCAACCGCTTGAGTCAGGGCTACTTCCGCGCGCTCAATCGCCAGGCCGCCGCGTTCGCCCTGCTCGCCGACTTGAGCATGATGCTGCTGGGCGGCGAGCTGAAACGCCGCGAACGCCTGTCGGCACGCCTGGGCGATGTGCTGAGCCATATGTACCTGGCCTCGGCGGCACTCAAGCGTTACCACGACCTGGATTCGCCGGACCACCTGGAACCGCTGTTCACCTGGGCCATGGAAGAAAGCCTCGGCGAATCGGAGCGTGCCCTGGATGAATTGCTGAGCAACTTCCCGAACAAGGTGCTCGGCTGCCTGCTGCGGGTGATCGTGTTCCCGTTCGGCCGCCGTCATACCGGGCCGTCCGACGCATTGGACGCCGAAGTAGCCGCCGTGATCGGCCGCGCCAAGGGCGATCCGACCCTGGAAGAACTGCTCGCCGGCTGCTACCGCCCGCAATCGGCAGAGGATCCGGTCGGCGCCCTGCAACACGCCTACGACCTGCTCGGCGCCAGCCATGGGTTGCAGAAAAAGCTCCACACCGCACTTAAAAGCGGCCAGATCAAACCAGGTGCCGGCGAACATGCCATCGACGCCGCCCTGAACGCTGGCGTGCTGCAACCGGCCGAAGCGCAGACCCTGCGTAACGCCGAAGCGGCGCGGCGCAAGGTGATCGACGTGGATGATTTCAACAAGGAAGAACTGACCCAGGCACAGGGCAAAGTCCGCTGAGTCGAGCGGTCATATAAAAACGGGCGCGAGGGGCATATACTCTCGCGCCCGTTTTTGCTTTAGAGGACTTATCTCGTGTCCAACGTCGTTGCCGATCATCTCGTCTTGCTCGACCACCTGCGCAGCATCCTGGTTGCCGTCGGCGAAGCCGAACAGGTACCCGAGGAGAGCCACACCCTGTTCCTGGAGCGCTTTGACGAATTGCGCGCCCTGCTGCCGATCGACCCGATCGAGAGCCAGTACCTGGGCCAGGACCTGATGAGCCAGGTCATCCTGCGCTACACGCAAATTGCCCACCTGGTGCCGCGCGACCTGCTGTGGTTCTTTGGCGGCGATTGCCTGCACTTCATGCCCGACGAAGAACTGGACCTGTACCAGGCCCTGGAAGAGCGTCGCCATGAAGCCGAATTGAACGACGAACCGTTCGACTGGAACCAGGAAAAGCAGCTGCTGGCCATGCCTCAGGATCAGAGCAAGCACTGACTCACCCGTCTTGAGGTGAGCGGGCTTGCCCCGCGCTGCATAGGTATGAACCTGTGGCGAGGGAGCTTGCTCCCGTGACGGCCTGATAGCCGACGAGTCTCTAACTGATGCCCTCGATCCCAAATGTGGGGGCTTGCTCCCGATGGCGGTCTGACAGCCGACCAGGATGTTGGATCTGACCGAGTACATATCCATTCCTGCGGTAACGGCCACTTAGGGTTATGCCCTTACGGCGTGTCACTTTTGGAAAAGAGCCCGGAATGCCGGCCCAGCCAAAAGTAACCAAAAGGGCTCTTGCCCCAACACTCGGCACCTCGCCTAGGCTCGGTGTGCCCTCACTCCGGCCAGCGTGTTTGACGGGGCGCCTGAGATCAAGATCAAAAGCCAGAGCAACAGCAACAGCGCAAGATCAGGCAGTCGTGTAGATACCTATGCCCGCGCTGGGCTGCGTAGCAGCCCATTGCAAAAACCTTGTTCCTCCAATCAGGTCTCGGTAACTTGTTTTAGGACCGCTTCGCAGCCCAGCGCGGGCGGTGCGACGATTCGACAAGCCCGCTCACCACACGCAATGTCGGCTCCTTCGCCATGCACGCCACCAGATAATCAATAAACACCCGCAACTTCGGCGGCAGGTAGCGTGTGGGCGAATGCAACAACCACGCCTCACCATGGTACGACGCAATAAAATCCCATTGCGGCAACACCTGCACCAACCGCCCCTCCTCCAGGGCATGGCGCGCGGTAAAGTACGGCAAGCTGGCAATTCCCACGTGCTGCAACACTGCGTCCAGCCGCACACCGGTGTGATTCGCCGCATAACGCCCGCGCACGCCGACCGTCACCGTTTTGCCGGCCTGACGAAATTTCCAGCGTGAGTCTCCCGGGGTTTCGCCGAGGTAGATGCAGCTGTGCTCCAGCAAATCGTGGGGGTGCGCGGGCGTGCCGTGTTCGGCCAGGTATTGCGGCGTCGCACACAGCAAATGTTCGATCGGCAGTAACTGACGACCCACCAGCCCAGGCGGCGGGCTGTCGGTGATGCGGATGCTCAGGTCGACGTTGTCATCGATCAGGTCTACCTGCCGGTCCTCAAGGATCAGTTGCACGTCCACCTTGGGGTAACGCCGCAGAAATTCCGGCATATGCGGATGCACCACAAACCGCCCGACCGCCTTGGGCACGCTGACCCGCACCAGGCCCTCGGCTTCGTGGGTGAACTGGCCGCCGACCTCCATCACCGAACGTGCTGCGTTGACCATCTCCTGACAGCGCTTGAACACCTCTTCACCGCCCTCACTCAGGCGCAATTTGCGCGTGGTGCGCTGCAGCAAGCGGGTGGCCAGGGCCTTTTCCAAGCGCGAAATACTGCGGCTCACCGCCGACGGCGAAACGCTCAGTTGCCGTGCCGCTTCGGAGAAGCTGCCGGCTTCCACCACCTTGACGAAAATCGCCATTTCACCCAGCAGCGGCAAGGGAAGATTGATGCTCATGATGCACAGGTCCATTGATAATTGAGCGGATTATCACCCATCCAAGCACTATTTATACTGCCCGCAAAACCCTGATGCGGAGGTAAAGAATGACCGAGCGCCTGTTTTTCACCCACGACCACCTGACCGCCGAACTTGAAGTGCTCAGTTGCACGCCTCACGAGGGCCAGTTTACAGTGGTCCTGCAATCGACGATTTTTCACCCCCAGGGCGGCGGCCAGCCGTTCGACACCGGCACACTCGGCGATAGCAACGTGCTGCGCGTCATCCAGGAGGCTGATCGCGTGGTGCATTACCTCGACAGGCCCGTGCAACCGGGACCGATCAGCGCACGGGTCGATGCCCAGCGCCGCGCCCTGCACACTCGCCTGCATTCGGCCGGGCACCTGATCGGCAATGTCGGTGAAATCCTGGGCTGGATGCCGATCAAGGCGCACCACTGGCCGGGCGAAGGCAAGATCACCTTTATCCGCGGCGAAACCGCTCAAGCGATGGACGCCGAGGCGATTCAGCAGCAGATCAACCAGTGGATCGCCGCTGACTGCCCACGCCACATGACCCTGGAAGACGGCAGCCGCGAAGTGGGCTTCGGTGACTTGCCCGCGTATGCCTGCGGCGGCACCCATGTGCAGACGCTGGGCGAGTTGGGCCGGGTGACCATCCTGGCCCTGTCGGAGAAAAAGGGCGCGCTGTCGGTGCGTTACAGTCTCGACTGAATCACCGCTTGCTCACCCACAGGTATCAAACCGCAACCGCCCCCGCCCGCCCCGACTCCACCACAAACGACTTCAACGTCGACACCCCGGCCGCCGGGTCACGCGGGTCGCTGATCACCCGAAAGTGCGTGAGCATCTGCTGCTCTTTCAACTCCACCGACATATACCCGCGCTGGCGGCTGTCAAAAAACTTCACATGCGGGTTGAGCGGCAGGATCTTGTTGAACGCCTCATAGGGCGGCCCGTCGGACGTCACCGAGCTGCCGACGAACTCGGTGGCGACCACCGGCGAGTCCGGTTTGTCAGCCTCGGCGTGCAGGTCCGTCACCCAGAACGAATGGATATCACCCGCCCAGAACACCGGGTTCTTCACGCGATTGCGCTCGATCGACGCGAGCATGCGCGTGCGGTTGGCCATGTAGCCATCCCAGCCATCGGTCCAGCGTCCCGGTTTGTGGTTGGTCAGGTCACGCTGCGCCAGCGGGGCGACCAGCAGGTCCTGGGCGATCAGGTTCCACTGCGCCTTCGACTGGGCAAAACCCTGGTCCAGCCAGGCCTCCTGCTGCCAACCGAGCATGGTGCGAGCGGGGTCGCGCAAGTCGCTGCACGGATTGGTGGCGATATGTCCTTGATGGCTGCCATTGGGCAGGACACAGGGTTGCTCGGAACGGTATTGGCGCCCGTCGAGCACATGCAATCGTGCAAGCCGGCCGTAGTCCAGACGCCGGTAGATGCGCATATCCGGGCCTCTCGGCAAGCTGCTGGCACGCAGTGGCATATGCTCGTAATAGGCTTGGTAGGCCGCTGTGCGTTGCTGAAGAAATTGCGCCACCGCGATCTTCGGGTCCTGGGACCAGCGGTTGGCATAGTCGTTCTGTACCTCGTGATCGTCCCAGGTTACGACGCAAGGCGCGGCGGCGTGCAAGGCTTGCAAGTCGGGATCGGTCTTGTACAGCGCGTAGCGGTTGCGGTAATCACTCAGGCTCACCGCATTGCCGGCGCCGTGGGCACGCACGACCTTCCCGGAGTCGGCGGCAAAAGAGTTGTCGTAGATATAGTCGCCCAGGAAAAACACCAGGTCGGGTCGTTCAGCGGCGAGATGACGATAGGCGCTGAAATAACCGCGCTCCCAGTGGGAACAGGAAACAAAACCCAGGCGCGCGGATGCCATGGCGTGCGCGGCGGGTGCCGTGCGTGACTGCCCCACCGGGCTCTGGGCGCCAAGCCCCTCGAACTGATACCAGTACGGCCGGCCCGCCTCCAACCCGGCGACCTCCACATGCACCGAATGCGCAAACCGCTCGCTGGCCGTGACCTCGCCGTGGCGTACCACCCGCGTCATCGCCGCATCAGTGGCCACCCGCCAACGCACCGGCACCGCGCGACGCAAGCCGCCGCGACCGTCAGCGGCATTGAACAACGGCGCCAGGCGCGTCCAGATCACAAAGCCATCCGGCAACGGATCGCCCGAGGCCACACCAAGGGTAAACGGATAATCCACCCCGGCGCTGCGGGCGAAGGGACTGAGCAGCGAAAAGGTGGTGGCAACGGCCAGCCCGGCGAGTACGCGTCGACGGCTGTGGTCGATGCCGCCGCTCATGAGCGCAACGCCCAGTTCTTTGGCAGGGTGGACAAACATGGCAATTCGCTACTCATTCCCGGGGGCCCTCGATGTAAAGTTTTCGAGAATGCCCCCTCCGAGTTGCAGTTCTGTGACACCCGAAAAATGACCGGTAAGTCGTCTGTAAGACCCGTCCTAGAGCGCTCAAAACGTCAATTAAAGTTAACCAATCGGTCATTTTTCGTTGTTAGCGTGTTGCCCCTAATTCAATAACGGGGCAACGGAATGAGAACCTGGGACGAACCGAAAAAACGCAAGGCGCACATCGAACTCATCCCGATGATCGACGTGATGATGTTCCTTCTGGTGTTTTTCGTACTCGTGAGCCTGAACGTGATTCCGGCGCTCGGCATGAAGACCCAACTGCCCAGCGCCAGCAGTTCGCAGCAGCTCAAGCCGCAGAACAAATTCATCCTGACCCTGGGACTTGCAGGGCAACTGCAGCTGGATGGCAAGGACCTTACGGTCGACGCCCTGGTGCCGGCGCTCAAGGCCGCTGAAAAGCCCGACGCCAAGTCGACCATCATCGTTAACAGCGACAAGGGCGTGGAGGTGTCACGCTTGGTGGAGGTGATGGATACCCTGCGCCTGGGTGGCTTTACCTCCGTGTCCATCGCCACGCGCAAGTCTTGATCATGTACGTCCTGTTTCGTGCGCGTCAGTTGCTGGGCGGTGTCCCGGCCGTGATCGCTCTGGTGCTGATTGCACTGGGTATCCAGTCACAGACGCTGAAAGTCGAGCCGGTGTACGACGAGTCGGCGGTCGAATTGGCATTGGTTGAGCCAGAGCCGGAAGTGGTCCCTGAGCCAGCAGTGGAGCAGGAGCCGCCACCGCCGTTGATCGAAGATCAAGAGGCTGAACCAGCGCCACCACCGCCACCGCCCAAGCCTGTGCCAAAACCTGAGCCCAAGCCCAAGCCGGTGCCCAAGCCAGCAGTGGCCAAAACCGCGCCCACCCCGCCACCGGTGGCCGCGACCAAACCGGCACCGCCCGTGGCCGCCCCAGTCGCCCCGACGCCCGCACCACCCGCGCCGCCCAAGGTCGATGGCCAAGCGCTGGAGGGCGGCTATCTCAAGGGATTGCGCAACGAACTGGACACCTACAAGCAGTACCCCACCGGCCGCCAGGCGTCTCTGGAACGCCCGACCGGCGAGGTGGTGGTGTGGCTGCTGGTGGACCGCCAGGGCCGGGTACTCGACTCCGGCCTGCAGACCCAGGCGTCGAGCATGTTACTCAACCGGGCCGCGACCAACAGCCTGCGTCGCATCAAGCAAGTCAAGCCGTTCCCCGAGCAAGCCTTCGGGGGCCGCAATGAGCAGCGCTTCACCGCCACCTTCAACTACAGCGTGCAATAAGCACCCGACACCAGGACGACACTGATGAGGTTTACAAGGATTCAGCTGGCACTCGTTGCCGCAAGCATGGGGCACGGCATGGCCATGGCCGACACCGGCGAAAGCGATGTCGGCACCATTGGCGTACAAGGCAAGGCCACTGCGGGTGGCGGCTACATGGTGCAGGAAGAAAGCATCAAAGGCCGCTCCACGGTGACCAAGGAAGCGCTGGATAAACAGAGCGCCACCGGCAACGCCATCGACAAGCTCAAGTACACGCCAGGGTTGAACATTTCCAGCGAAGACAACACCGGCTTGTCGGGTTTCCGCTTCACCATGCGCGGGCTCAACTCCGACCAGGTGGGGATGTCGGTGGACGGCATGCCGATCAACGACTCGGGCAACTACGCGCTGTATTCCAACCTGCTGGGCGACCCGGAAAATATTGACCAGATCTTCGTCACCCAAGGTTCGGCCGAGTCCGACGGCCCGCACATCGGCTCCAGTGGCGGCAATATCGGCATCGTGACCCTTCGCCCGACCAAGGAAACCGGCGCGTTCGTCAAACAGATCATGGGCAGCAACGCCACGCGCAAGACCTTTGCGCGGCTCAATACGGGTGAAGTCAACGGCCTGAGCAACTGGTTGTCGGCATCCCACACCGAAGGTCAGATGTGGCGCGGTTCGGGCGCCGTGCGCGCGGACAAGGTGGAGTGGAACAGCTTCTTCGACGCCGGCAATGGCAACACGGCCAATCTGATCCTCAAGTATCACGAGCAGGACAACAACAGTTACAGCCAGTTGACCAAGGGCCAGTTCCAACAGAACGGCCGCAAGTTCGACCCCTACCCCGCCACGCCGACCGTGGGCAGCAACGGCAAGCTCAACAGCTATTACGCCCTGGCACAGAACCCGTTCCAGACTTTTACCGGCGTGCTCAATACCCAGTTCAAACTGGCTGACAATCTGGCCCTGTCGGTGATTCCGTATTACTTTTGGGGTAACGGCAGCGGCGTCGGCTCATCCAGCTACGCCCTCAACAGCGGCTCCAACGCAGGCGGTGTGTTCGACTTGAGCAACCTGCCCTCCGCCGCCCAGTACAACGCCGACGGCTCGTCCACCACCGGCGTCTACTACCGCCCTTCGCGCACGCAGACCTGGCGCCCGGGCATCACCACCAAGCTGAACTGGGACCTGGAAGAACACAGCCTGCAGTTTGGCTATTGGTATGAGCGCGCGCGCCAAAGCCAGACCCAGCCGTTCATTGCCCTGAAGAACAGCGGCAAGCCCACCGACACCTGGCCCGATGGCGATGCCGTGGTCGATGCCAACGGTAACACCGTGCAGGGCCGTGACCGCTTCACCGTGACCCCGGCGCAGAAGGTCTGGGCACAGGACACCTGGTACATCACCCCTGACTGGACCCTGGTCGCGGGCCTGGCCTACATGAACGTCAAGCGCGACGGCACCAACCACGGCAGCCTCACCGAACAGGCGGAAAAACGCAGCCAGACCTACAACAAGCTGCTGCCCAACGTCGGCCTCAAGTACCAGTTGGATGAGCGCGACCAGCTGTTCTACAGCCTGTCGCGCAACATGCGCATCCCGCAGAACTACGTGCTGTACGACAAGGGCGCCGGCTCCATCGACGCCAAGCCGGAAACCAGCTGGAACCACGAGCTGGGCTGGCGCTATACCGATGACGACATGACCGTGGCGGCCACTTTGTTCTATATGCAGTTCAAGGATCGTCAGGTTTCGTCCAAGGATATCAACGGCGACTTCGCCGACATCAACGCCGGGTCCGTCAACAACAGCGGCCTGGAGCTGGAGTGGAGCGGCCTGCTGCCCAACCACTTCAACTACTACACCTCCTACACCTACACCAAGGCCGAGCAGCAGGACGACCTGACCGTCTACAACGCAGGCCAGGCCATCCTGTTGCCCACCAGCGGCAAGCAGTTCGCCAACGTGCCGAAAAACATGCTGGCGGCCAACATCGGCTACGACGACGGGCGCTTCTACGGCACGTTCGGCGGCAAGTACACCAGCAAGCTCTATGGCGACCTGACCAACGATGAAGCCATCTCGGGACGCACCGTGTTCAACGCCGGCGCCGGTATTTACCTGCCCGTGGACAAGAAGGTGGTCAAGGACGCGACGCTGCGCCTGAACGTCGACAACCTGTTCGACAAGAAGTACCTGGACGGCGTCTATACCACCAAGACCAACGCGGCCAGCTACAGCGGTTTTCGCGACGGCGACCCGGCCTACATCGTCGGCCTGGAACGCACCGTGACGGTGTCCCTGGAAGCCAATTTCTAACCTGCGAGGTAATTGAACATGGACATGAACCTGCTCCACGACATCACCTTCTATGTGATGTATGCGGCGATGGCCATCGCCGTCTTTATAGCCATCGAACGCGGCATTTACTTCGCCTATGTGCGCCGTCAGGCACGTGCGCTGGCCGAGGTGCTCGGCGCCAACGTGCACAGCGAGCGCGACTTGCCCCAGGCACTGACGCGCCGTGACAGCCTGGCGCTGAACATGGTGTTGCCGGTGCTCGCACAGAAGGCCTCCCATGGTTCACGCAAAGACCTGGATGATGTGATCGAGACCCAGTACCTGAGCACCCGCGCGCCGTTGGCCCGCAGCCTGTGGATCATTGAAACCATCACCACCGCCGCGCCACTGCTAGGCTTGCTGGGGACCATCCTCGGTATCATCGATACCTTCAAGGCGCTGGCCACCGCGGGCGTTTCCGACCCGGGGCAGATTTCCGGCGGCATCGGCACGGCATTGTTTGCGACCGGTCTGGGGATCGCCATTGCGCTCTTTTGCGTAGTGTTCCATAACTTCTTCCAGGACAGCCTGGAGCGTATCAACGACCAGTTGAAGATCCTGCTGATTCGCGCCGCCAGCGGTGCCCGTGAGCAAAGCGAAGTACCGCAACGGGTGCCGACGCCGTTGCACACCCGCACCGCGTGACCGTTTGGCGGGCGCACAGGGCGCCCGCCACTTCTGCAATGAAGGGAAGCTATGTCCGTCTCGTTGAAAGTGTGCATCGCAGGCCTGGCAGGCTTGTTCATGAGTCCGCTGGTCCAGGCGGATTTTTCAATCCCGGGGTTTGAACTGGTGCATACCGTACCGGTGGATAGCGCGCTGGGCACCGACGATTTGCGCCAGCCGGGTCCGGTATGGATCGAGTTGTTCGATGCGGCCGAAAGCACGATCGATATCGGCCAGTTCTATGCGGTCGACCATCCGGGATCGCGCATGGACGCTGTCCTCGAGCACCTTGCGGCGGCGGGTAAACGCGGTGTGAAGATTCGTTTTCTGCTCGAAGAAAAAGGCCTGAAACTGTCGGAGCCGGCCACCCTTGAGCGCTTGCGCGCGATTCCCAACCTGACCTTTCGCGTACTGCCCTATGCGCGCGTAAGCGGCGGGATTATCCATGCCAAATACATGGTGGTGGATGGCAAGCAGGCGTTTATCGGCAGCCAGAATTTCGACTGGCGTTCCCTCGAACACATCCACGAGACCGGCTTGCGCATCAGCGACCCAACGGTGGTGAGCCAGGTGCAGGCGATCTTCAATCAGGACTGGCAAGCCCAGGCGGCGCTTGGCGCCAACAAACCCGTGCCCCTGCCCGCCAAAGGCCAGGCCCCCGCACGCACCGGCAACTACCTGGTCGCCAGCCCGCAACGTTACAACCCGCCGGGTGTCGGTGATTCACAGCAGGAATTGCCGCGCCTGCTCAACGACGCCAAACACGAAGTCCGCGTGCAACTGCTCGACTACGCACCGCTGTCCTATGGACCGGACAACACCCGGCCCTATTACGCGGTGATCGACAACGCGGTGCGCGCCGCTGCGGCGCGTGGTGTGTCAATCAAGTTGATGGTGTCCAACTGGAACACCGACGCGCTTGAACTGCCCTACCTGAAAAGCCTGGCAGTGTTGCCCAACGTGCAGATCAAAATCGTCACCCTGCCCCAGGCCAGGCAAGGTTTTATCCCGTATGCACGGGTGATCCACAGCAAGACGATGGAAGTCGATGGGCAAGTGGCGTGGGTAGGCACCAGCAATTGGCTGGGTGGCTACCTGGATAATTCGCGCAACCTGGAGGTGGTGATGCGCAGTGAAGCGATGGCCAAGCGTGTAGGAGAGTTGCATGAACAGTTATGGGACGGACCCTACGCCAAAGCCCTTAACCTGACCGATGAGTACGCAGTGCCACACCCTGGCCAGCCTTGACCATGGCCACCTGAGTAATGGTAATGTGTGGAAATATTTCTGACATATCGATCAGAAATCTCCCACTTCATCTTGCAAAGGAATGCCTTCAGCGATGCACTTTCCACTCAAGCAATTGGCGGCGGCCACCCTGTTCGCGGCCGGCCTCTCAATCATGACAACGCCCGCGTTCGCCAACATCACTCCAGAGCAAAGTACGGCGATTCTCAAGCAGTTCAATGAAACGTCCGTCACGGATTTCCGCGCTTTCCTCGGCACGTTGGCGAAAGGCGAGCTGGGCAAAACCACTGGCGCAGTCCCGGCGATCAACGCCTTTCTCGACAACAAAACCCTGGACGCCGAACAGCAGAACGAAATCCACCGCCTGCTGGGCATTTATACGCGGGTGAAATACGGCAAAGCCGCCCTCGAGACTTTGCGCGAGCTGGTGGAAATCCCGACCTTCAACGTGGACGGTGTGCCGCAGTATAAAAACCCTGAATTCATCAAGATCGCCGGCAAGATCGAGGCGCTGGCGAAGGCCTTCGACCTGAACTTTCGCAATATCGACAACCGCGTCTACGAAATCTCCCTGCCAGGCCGCGGCGACGAGGTGGTCGGCATTCATGCCCACGCCGACGTGGTGCCGGTGACGCCGGAAAATTGGGTATTGAAGGACGGCACCAAACTCGACCCGTTCAAGGTCACGCTGATCGGTGACCGCATGTACGGTCGCGGCACCGAGGATGACAAAAACGGCATCGTGGTGGCGATGTACGCGATGAAGGTGATCAAGGACGAAAAACTGCCGCTGGCGCGTAACTTCAAGTTGCTGATCGACACCACCGAGGAAACCTCCGGCGACGCGATCCCCTATTACTTCGAACGCAACCCGACGCCGCAGTACAACCTGGCGCTGGACGGCGGCTACCCGGTGGTGATTGCCGAGAAAGGCTACGGTACGGTGATGGCCACTTTCCCGCGCCGCAAGGGTGAAGGCAAAGGCGCGGAAATCGTCGCGATGACCGGCGGCATGGCCACCAACCAGATTCCATCGGCGTCGGTGGCTACTTTCGTCAGCGATAAACCGGCCGAACTGGCGGCCAGCCTGCAAAAGGCCGGCGACGAATACGCCAAGCGCAACGGCGGTGACTTCACCGTCGTGGCAAAGGTCGACGACAAGGACGTCAAACTGACCGTCACCGGCGTGTCGGCGCACTCCTCCGAACCGGAGTCGGGCATCAACCCGGTGGCGCGCATGCTGGAGCTGATTCACAGCGTCGACGGCAAGATCGCCCTCAAGCACAACCATATCACCGACGCCGCGCGTTACGCCGCCGACAACTGGGGCCTGGACTACCTGGGCGGCAAATTGGGCGTGGGCTTCGCCGACGACTTCATGGGCCCGCTGACCACGTCGTTGACCTTTGTCGGCCAGGATGACAAGGCCTTCAAGCTGGCGGTAAACCTGCGTGTGCCCAAGGGCAAGTCGCCGGAAACCCTCAAGGCCCAGATCGCCGACAAACTCAGTGCCTGGGACAAGCAGACCCGGGTCGACGTGAACTTTACCTACTCCATCGCCGAACCGATGTACCGCAACCCGGAAGGCGAGTGGGTGAAGGCGCTGCTGGCGGTGGCCACGGAGAACCTGGGCATGGAACATAAGTTCGGCACCTCGGCCGGCGCAACGTCGGTGCACGAATTGCCCAACGGCGTGCAATTCGGCCTGGCGCGTCCGGAAGTGAAGTACACCGGGCACACCGACAACGAATTCAAGACCGTCGACCAGTTCCTGTTGGACCTGCAGATCGTCACCGAGATGATGGGCCGTATCGGACAGTTGCCGAAGCTCTGATTAGTGGAGGTTATTGTTTACCGCCGGGACGGGCGTTCGTTGCTCTAGGTTGCGGTCTTTGCCCGAGAAGACCCCACCATGAACGCCCAACCCGCGCCCGCCGATCAACGCGTCCTGTCGCAGGCTTATCTGCAAACAGTATTCGCTGACAGACCCCGCCTGGAAGATGTCGCCAATGCCCTGCTTCAGCAGGGCTTGAACGAACGCTTCGCCCCCCAGGCGTTGCGCGCCGCCAACCTGGCCATTGGGCAACCCATCAAAGACAGCAGCGGCGGCTATACACAGATCCGCTCGGCGGCGAATGCGCTGATTGAACGCGTCATGCGGGGCGAAGCGCTCCACTACGCGCCCGACCGTCACGTTGTCCTCAATGTCAGCGGCACAATTCCCAAGGCGCTGAGCAGCGCGATGACGATCAATGACCTGGCGCAATTGATCAACCAGAGCGGCCCATTGTTGGTCGCGCATTTTCAACAGCGCCTGGCCGATTATTGGAGTGAACCGGCCACATTGGTCGACCCCTTGAGCAGTCGCTGGCGCATCGTGTCCAAGCACCTGAACCTGTGCCTGAAAAAAGCGCCACAGGTGCCGCCCCTCAGCGTCGAACACTCGCGGCGTGTGCTCGGCGACCTGTATCCCACGCGGGAAGAACGTGACACCGCTGCCGGACGCGACCAGTACCCCGTGTTCCTGGTACACGCCGTCAGCGGTCCGGGACCGGGAGAATGGCTGACCCTGTTACTGCTCAAACGCCGCTGGCAGGGCCGCGATGCCTGCTACCTCTATAGCCCGGGCGGGAGTTTGCTCAGCCTCGATTCGCTGAACAACGTGGCCCCGTTGCTGCCGCGCTATATGAGCGATCACCGCTCCGGCGAGGCCATACGCTGGGCGCTGTTGGAGCCGGACGGCGATGTGTTCGACCGACTGGCCCAAACGTTGCTGGAAAAGCAATTGCACGACTTGGCGCAAATCAGTTGGTCGACCTTCCCTTCGGTGGACTATTACAAACAACTGTTCAATACCCTGACCGCGCCCGATGCCTGGTTTTCACCGCCTGACTCGCCCCATGCCGAGCTTGACGAGTCCCGCTTGCCAGCCTGGTTGCAGGGCGCCAGGCCACAATTACGTCGGCTCTACAGCCAGTGGCTGGATAAATTGGCCGAGGTGGAGCGCGCCTCAGCGGGCGCCGATTACCTCGAAGGTGTGGACACGATCAACGTCTATACCCGCAAGGCCCTGCAAAAACAGATGGCGCTGGATTACCCCCAGGAAGTGGCAATCAATCCGGACGATTACGCGGTTGCAATCACCCGCACCCAGGGCGGAACCGTCGGCTGGACACAAACGAGCGAACGCAGCCTGACGGAGTGGGCGCTGGACAATCCGTTTACGTCGTCGTACGCCCGCGCCGAGATCAAGAACCTCAAGGAGCCCGGCTATATTCCGGATTGGTGGCTTACCACGGATTACCTCAAGACCTTGATCGAACAGGTCGATATCGGCCGACACTACCCGGTTTTTCTTGAGCAAACCCTTACCGGTGACAGCGCTGACGTGCGCCGCCGGCAACGGCTGTTCCATGACCATGCCCGTGCGCAACTGCCATTGCTGGCCTTGGAACACCTGCTGCGCGGGCGTGCCGGATTCACCTGGGAGGGATTCAAAACCCTGCGTGCGCTGCTGTACCCGGAGATGGCCAAGGAACTGGCCAGCGAACGCCTCCCCATCGTCGCCCGGCCACTGGCCTTTCTGTTGCACGCCGGTGCCCGCGCGCACGTAGCCGCCAATATGTTCCTGATCGGTTCGGCCAATGCGGCCAACTCTCCCCACCTGCTCTATCGTCCCGGCGGGCCGCAGATCCTTCAAGCGTTCGCCTCCAGACAAGGCGTGCTGGACGCCATCGCGCAAACCGGCGCGCCGTTGAACACCGCCGTACTGGACAGCCTCGATGAAGCGTCACGCGCCCTGTTTGGCAACGGCGGTTTTCTCAGCCCCCATACCCAGCGGCAACTGCCGGGCGATGAATACAGCCCGCGCACCACTTCATCACCGGCGCTACTCAGTGACGAACAGGTCGCCGGGGACTTTCTGCAGCACGTGTTCACGGAAAATGCCAAGGCGCTGGTGGCCACGGCCAGGCAACAAGCAATTGCCACCCAGGCGCAACGCTGGGCCGCGTTTCGCAACGACCTCTGGACGGTGTTCAATGCCGTGCTGCCGCTGCTGCGAGGGCCACTGGCGACCACCGGGTGGCTGGTCCAACTGATGCGCAGCACCCAGGCGCAGGTGTCGGGCCAATCACAGGATGCGGCCGCCGCCAGCGCGGAGTTTATTTCGTCACTGGCCGGCCTGTTGCTGCACCACGTCGCCACCTTGAACGAACGCCTGGGCATTGCGCAGACCAAGCCGCACAGTCTGTCGGCAGAGGCCGGGGCGGTACCGGCGCTCAGGACGATTCAGCTGGAGGGCAGCACGCTGATGCGCTCGGTGCCGCCTAAGGAAATCAGCCCTATGTACACGCCCTCCTGGTCCAGTGCCACGACCACCTTATCGAAGTCCCAGCGCGAAAACCTGGCAACCTTTCGCTGGCGTCCGGAAAACGCGATGCCGTTTCAACGCAACCCGGTGCACCCCAGTTATATCGAAACCAAAGGCCCGACCAAAGGTTTATACCGGGTATTTACCCGCGAGCAGCGGTACTACCTGCATGCGTATATCAACGGGGAGTTGTACCCGGTCACGGCGGTGGAGGGTGGCTTTCGCGTCATCGATATTCATCAACACACGCGCCTGGGACCCTGGGTCAAAAGCGATGGCAATGGGGTCTGGTCATTTGATTTGCGGCTGCGCCTGATCGGTGGCATGCCTCGAAGCAGGCAGTTGCCCCGTCTCGACGAAATTCGGCGCCGCAATCAGATGCTGGAAGAAGACTACAAACATGCCCGCACCGAACTGGTCAGCGCTGAACTAAGCCTGGAGACCGCTTTCAAGGTTTACAGCGCGATCCGCGATAACCCCGAGCATCCACGCTTCGACTACAGTTTCGAACGTTACAAACAGACACAGCAGGAGCAGGAGCGCTGCCAGGTCAAGTTATTGGAGGCGCTCAAGCGTAAACATGAAAACCAGCCGATCCACCCATTCAACACCGAACTGATCAAACAACTGGATGACATGGTGAGTAACCTGCGCCAGCAAATCGCCCTGCAAGTCATCGCGCGCAATGCCGCCAGGGCCCCCAAGGAGGTGTTCGAAGGCTGGGTAAGCAGTCTGGAGTCCACTGACGATGCCGTCGCCCTGCAGGCTCACCAGGCCATCTTCGAGCAGACGAACACCGCAGCCCGGTTCAACCGGCAACTGCTTGAACTGAGCCTCAAGGAACAGGCGCGCCTGCATGAGTTGTCGTCGGTTCCCAGCTACGACCCCGCTGCCCATCTGCCGGATGAAATGGCAAAAGTCATCGGAACGCCGATGAATTGGCGCATCAAGTTGATCGAAAACTATCAGATCCTGATGCTCAAGCGGCCTCCGATCGGCGCCGAGTACGAAAACTACGACCCTCTCTCAAAGACGCTGGACTTGTTGATCCGCGAAGTCGTGACGCACGACAACCTGTTGGCGGCCGACGAACTGCCACGCGATGAGCGCATCGAACTGCTGGGGGAGGTGATCAAACAGTACACCGCCATCCAGGACCGTCTCGACTTTGTCGGCGCGCCGTCCTCCGACCTGTTCGACCTCAACGTTTTCGAGCAGTTGGAGCGCTTGATCACCGACCTGCGCGAGGAAGCCGAACAGGCACAGGCACAACTGCTCAAAGAGCAAGCCCAGGAACCCGTTGCCAAGGCGCCCACCCGGCGTCCTTCAGGCTCGCGGCAGCGCTTGATCGTGACCCGTAATAAACAAGTGTTCAGGGGACAGGTACGCGAGCGCACACCGGAGCAGGACGCAGACATCGTCGACGTCGAAGAGCCCATTGACCATCAGCGCCTGGGAACCTTCAAAGCCAGCGAAGAGGCCGGAGTATGGGAAGAAATTCGCGTGCAAGCGCCCCGTCCCCATCCACCTGCGCGCAGTGTAAAAAGCCTGATGGGCGATGCCGACATCCTGTTGGAACGCGCTGAGCACGCAATCATCGAGGCCCACAGGATAGCCCAGACCTCCAATTCGCCCATTACGGTCGAAGAAACATTGACCCGGATTGCCGCAAACGCACGCGAGAAGGCTAGCAAGCTGCGCCAAGCCATTGATCAACGTGGAAAAACCGCCAGTGCCAAAGAAGCGAGCCTGCTCAACAACCTGGAAACCAAGGCAGCCACCTTGACGCAGGAAGGCCGCGATCTACGCATTGAAATCATCAAGCGAAACCCGCCGGAGGCCTCGCGAATTCAGTACCTCAAGGAGCAAGGCGAAATCGAAATCGTAAAGATCGAAGGCTGGGTCAAACTGCGCCGCGATGGCGACTACCTGCTGGAATACCTGATCCGCGACAACGACCGCACACCGCTGGCCTACGCGCACTTTCACTACCGCACGAAACAGGCGCCCCTCGCGGAATTCACCGCCGGGCACCTGAAACGAGTCGACCAACGTTATGTGGGCTTTGTCTCAACCGAAGGGCAACCGGCGCAGAATCTGTTGCAGGTGCATCGCAGCGTGATCGGGTCGCGGCTGGCCGAGGCGCTGTTTTTCGGGGTTACGCGAAGCATGCCCCGCACTGGCAGGGGCAAATATTGGTAACGCGCACACACAAAAACGCCGATCATCTCTGATCGGCGTTTTCGTTAAATATGGAGCGGGAAACGAGACTCGAACTCGCGACCCCGACCTTGGCAAGGTCGTGCTCTACCAACTGAGCTATTCCCGCAAATGGCGTCCCCTAGGGGACTCGAACCCCTGTTACCGCCGTGAAAGGGCGGTGTCCTAGGCCACTAGACGAAGGGGAC